>JANNOC010000237.1:0-2452 GCA_031398865.1 Gemmatimonadota bacterium
CCCGCGACCGCGGACGGCGTGACTAGGAACCCGCCGTCCGAGTAGTCGCCGCGGGTTTCGTCATCACCATGATCAACTGGTACCGCAGCGGCGGGATGAGCGAAATCACACGCAGCGCCAGCCGCAGTGCGATACGCAGCAGCTTTCGGTTCTTCAGGATCGCCGGGCCGTAATCGGTACCGAATCGGATGACCTGAAGTCCCGCGGCTTCGGCAACGCTGCGCCACCCCCCGCGACTCGCGCGGAACTCCAGTGGTTGCCTCGTGCGGATGTAGAAGTTCGGCACCACCGTCACCGCAACGCCGCCGGGTCGCAGCACTCGATGCAGCTCACGGAATCCCTCCCGCACATCGGGGAAGTGCTCCATTGCACCGTGCGAGAAGACGCGGTCAAACGAAGCGTCCTGGAAGGGGAGGGTGCTCCCGTCCGCGAGCACCCAACTCGCGTCCGATGGATGCTGCCGCGCCAGTTGCAGCGCTGTCGCCGAAAAATCCAGCCCCACGACGTGCGAGGCACCGCGCGCCACCGCCATTCGAACCGCCCAGCCGGCGCCACAACCGAGATCCAGCACGCTGCGTCCCTGGAGCGGCATGATCTCTCGCATCGCGCGCCAGAGACGCGCTGCATTCGGCCGATCGATGTCTTCGGCGAAATTGTACTGCGTATCGTAGTACGTGCGGGGCACTGAATCGGGCATCGACTCCTCGGCGTGGCGTGCGCCGTCTCCGCCGCCCCGGCGAGTGCGCAACACAAAGCTATCGGGCCCGTGCGCAGGTCGCCACGCGCCGCGCAAGGGTCATCGCGGTCGTCTTGCTCCCCGTTGCACTTCGCCGATAGCTTTCTCCGCCACACCGGCGCATGGCGTATCGACGCCGCAGACTCCTACCGCTTACATGGCATCATCCCCCTCACGCCGCGACGCATCACTCGCGACGCTCGAGCCCCCCACCCCCCCCACGCGCCTCGCGATCGTGTGGGCCGCCGCGCTGTACGCGCTGTGCACGCTCGCGCTCGTGTATCCGGCGCTGAGCGGGCAGTTTCTCGTCAATCCGTCCAGCGACATGCTGAACGGCTACGCGTACCGGCAGTTCGGGGGCAGCTTCATGCGCGAGACCGGCAGCTTCGCGCAGTGGAATCCGTTCATCGTCGGCGGTCTGCCGTTCATCGCGGGGCAGCACGGCGATATGTTCTACCCGACGTTCCTCCTGCGTGAGCTGCTGCCGCAGGACGTCGCCACCAACTTCTCTTTTGCGCTCCACCTCTTCCTCAGCGGCATCTTCACGTACGCCTTTCTGCGTGCGTGGGGAATTCGATTTCACGGCGCGCTGGTCGGTGGCGCGGCATACATGCTGGCGGGACAGGTCGCGACGCTGGTGTCGGCCGGCCACGACGGCAAGCTGTATGTCAGCGCGCTCACGCCGCTGGTGCTCTGGATGATCGTGCTCGGCATGCGCGACGGGAGGCGCTGGGCCTGGGGAGTGCTCGCGATCGCGACCGGGCTCTCGATTCTCAGCCCGCACTTCCAGATGACGTACTATCTGGGGCTCCTCGCCGGCGCCTTCACGCTTTTTCTCGCCTTCTATCGCGGCGAGTGGACGCTCGACCGACGCACGCGGTATTCACGCCTTGCGTGGGCCACCGGGGGCGCACTCCTGGGTCTTGCCATCGCGGCGGTGCACTTCGCCCCCTTTCTCGCCTACATCCCGTTCTCGCCGCGCCAGGGAGGCGGCCGTGGATACGAGTACGCGACTTCATGGTCCATTCCGCCCGAGGAGCTGCTCAGCATCTATCTGCCGCAGTTCTCCGGCATGCTGGAGAATTATTGGGGTCGCAATCACTTCAAGCTCTTCGTGGAATACATCGGTGCGGCCGCGCTCGTGCTCGCGAGCGGTGCGTTCGCCGCCACCGAGCGGCGTCGTTTCCTCTGGTTCTGGGGCGGGGCGGCGATTGTCGCGACACTGGTGGCGGTGGGCGGACACACGCCGTTCTACCGCCTCTGGTATCTGCTGCCGATGATGAAAGTCGTGCGCGCCCCGGGGATGGTCTTCTTTGTAACCAGCTTCGCGATCGCTGTCTTCGTGGCGGTGGGAACCGAACGCGTCCTCGCGCGAGGGGTCTCCCGGCGCTTTCTCGCGGGGTGGGGAATTGCCGCCGGAGTCGTCGCGCTACTTGCCACCGGGGGCGTTTTCCAGGCGATCGGGACCAGCATCGCGCCCGCGGAGAAGTACGAGCTCGTGAGGCTCAACTCATCGGCGCTCATCGCGGGCGCGTGGCGGTCGTTCGCGTTCGTCGCGCTCGCACTGGGTGTGCTGTACGCGGTGAGCGAGCGCCGCATCGCACCCGCTGTCGCGGGGCTCGCGCTGGCCGTCATCGTGGCGGTGGACAACCTCAGCGTCGTGCGCGCCTTCTATCGATTCTCTCCGCCGGCGCCGCAACTGTACGGCAGTGACCC
>JANNOC010000125.1:0-4317 GCA_031398865.1 Gemmatimonadota bacterium
TACCCGGATCAGCGCGCTCGAATCCGCGAAGAGAAACCTCGCGAGCTGGCGCGCGACTTCGGTCTTGCCGACGCCGGTCGGGCCGGAAAAGATGAACGAGACGATGGGGCGATTGGGATCCTTGAGCCCCGCACGACTGCGTCGAATCGAGCGCGAGAGAGCCTTGATGGCCTCGTCCTGCCCGACGACAGAGGTGTGCAGCTCCTCTTCCATGCGCAGCAGGCGCGCGGTCTCCGCTTCCTGAAGACGCGTGACGGGGATGCCCGTCCAGCGGCTCACGATGAAGGCGATCTCTTCCTCGCCGAGCACGGGGCGGTGCGACTGACGCCGCTTCTCCCACTCCTCCTGCTTCTTGCGGATGTCGCCCTGCAACTCCCGCTCGCGATCGCGCAGCGACGCCGCGCGCTCGAAATTCTGGTCGCGCACCGCGGCTTCCTTTTCCGTATTCACGCTCTCGAGCTTGTCCTTGAGCTCCGCGACTTCCGGTGGCGGCGCCTGCGCGGCGAGCCGCGGGCGCGCACCCGCCTCGTCAATGACGTCGATCGCCTTGTCGGGCAGAAAACGGTCGGTGATGTAGCGCTCCGACAGCTTCGACGCGATCACCAGCGTCGTGTCGGGGATCGTCACACGATGGTGGTCCTCATACTTCTTGCGCAGTCCCTTGAGAATCTCGATGGTTTCGTCGACCGTTGGGGGATCCACGATGACCGTCTGAAAACGGCGCTCCAGCGCACCATCCTTCTCGATGTATTTGCGGTACTCGTTCAGCGTGGACGCGCCGACGCACTGCAGCTCACCGCGCGCGAGCGCGGGTTTCAGCATGTTGCTGGCGTCGATGGCGCCTTCCGCCGCGCCCGCACCGACCAGCGTGTGCAGCTCGTCGATGAAAAGAATGATGTTTTTGTTCTGCGCGATCTCGTTCATGACGGCCTTGAGCCGCTCCTCGAACTGACCACGGTACTTGGTGCCCGCGATAACGGCCGCCATGTCGAGCGACAGGACGCGGTTGTCGCGCAGCGAGTCGGGGCACTCGCCGTTCGCGATCAGCTGCGCCAGTCCTTCCACGATTGCCGTCTTGCCGACACCCGGCTCACCGATGAGCACCGGATTGTTCTTTTTCCGGCGCGTCAGGACTTCCATCACCCGCTCGATTTCCTTGAAGCGGCCAATGGTCGGATCCAGCTGACCTTCGGATGCGAGCTGCGTCAGATCGCGGCAAAAATGGTCCAGCGCCGGGGTCTTGGATTTCTTTTCGCCCTTGGGCGCGGCGGCCTGCGGAGCGGTACCCTGCTGCTGCGTGGCCGCACCACCTTGTGGCATCTCGGTGCCGAGCAGGCGCAACGTTTCCGCGCGCGCCGCGTCCAGATTGACGCCGGCGTCGGTGAGCACCTGTGCCGCGATTCCCTTCTCCTCGCGCAGCAAACCAAGCAGCAGATGCTCGGTGCCGACGTAGCTGTGATTCAGCTCGCGCGCCTCGCTCATGGCGAGCTCGAGCACCTTCTTCGCGCGCGATGTGTAGGGGAGATCGGGACCGGTCGCCTGCGCCGCCTTTCCCTTCTTGACCGTCTCTTCGATTTTCTGCTGAATCTCGTCGAGATCCACGCTGAGGTTCTGGAGCACGGCGGCCGCCACTCCTTCACCCTCGCGGATGAGACCGAGCAGGATGTGCTCCGTCCCCACGTATTCGTGGTGCAGTCGCGCCGCTTCCTCGCGGGCCATCGCGAGGACCTTGCGCACACGCTCGGTGAAGTTGTAGCCGTTCATGATTCCCTCAATCCCCGGAATGCCCGCGGTTATTCATGCGAGCCCGCTTCATTCGCGAGCGCCTGCCGCACGTAACGCGCCCGTGCCAGGTTCGCCTCGCTTTCCGTCAGCGGTCGCCCTTCAGAGTGGGCGAGATGCGCCGACTGGCTGAAAATCAGGAGCTTGTTGAGGGTATATACACTCAGGCCGGTGATCAGTTTCAGACTGGCCCCCAGCCGAACCGCACTGAGGTAGTTCATCGCCTCCTCAAAGGACAGGCTGCGTGCGTACCGCAGCGTGCCATAGGCTCGCCAGAGCTTGTCCTCAATAATATACCCCGCGTCACGCAGCAAGACCCGCCGCGCCTCCACCTCCCTGTCTATCACGGTCTGTACCACTCGCTCGAGGTGCTCGATCAGCTCCTCTTCCGATCGTCCCAATGTGGTCTGATTGGACAGTTGGAAGAAATTGCCGACGACTTCGCTTCCCTCGCCATACAACCCCCGATACGTCAGCCCGATCTGCTGCAGACCGGCGAGGACTTTCTTCATTTCCTGGGTGTGCACCAGACCGGGCAGGTGGATGAGCACCGACGCCCGCATCCCTGTTCCGGTATTCGTCGGACACGCAGTCAGGAAGCCGAACTCCGAATGGAAGGAGTAGGGCACGCGGCTGCCCAGCTCCCGATCCAACTGCTCGATCGCCGCATACGCCGCCTCCGGCGCGAAGCCGGAGCGCAGCGACTGCAGCCGCAGGTGGTCCTCCTCGTTGACCATGACGCCCACCATCTCGGCCAGAAACACCGCCGCCCCGCTGCGCAGCACCTGCTGCCCGTCGAAGCCGGCCAGCTCACGGCTCACGAGATGCCGTTCGTGCAGCAGCATGCGGTCAGGCGGAGACATCTCGTCGAGGCGCAGGAAGACGCTGCCCGCAAGACTCGCCACGCTCGGAACGACGTCGCGCAGTTGTGCGAGCACGCGCAGTCGCTCGCCGTCGCGCGCGCGCGCGCCGAACGCATACCCTTCTACGTTGCGCGCCAGACGAATTCGCGTGGAGAGCACGATGTCCGCGTGCTCGCCCGACGCATCCAGCCAGCCGACGCCACCATCCGGAAGCATCGAGAGATCGATCGTCATTCGGACTCCCGGATGCGATCGCGCAGGTCCGCCGCAAGCTCGAACTGCTCGCTCTCGACCGCGCGCCGCAGCCGGTCGCGCAGTTCGCCGACCATCGTCTCCTGCTCCGACAGCACAGGAACGGGCGGCTCGTACCGGCGGCCGGTATGCCGCGCGTTGCCATGCACACGCCGCAACAGCTCCCGCAGGCTCAGCTCGAACGCGGTGTAGCAGTGCGCGCACCCCAACCGTCCGGTCCCACGGAAATCCCGCAGCGACGAGGAGCAGAAGGTGCACCGCGTCGCGTCTCCCTTCGCCACCACCATCTGCTGCTGCACGGCTTGTAGGAGCTCTCCCAACGGATGCTTCGGGGTCGCGAGTGTCGTCTCGATCCCCTTTTCCGCGGCGCACTTCTCACACAGATGCATGTGCGTCGGCTCACTCTGCACCACCTGCGTGAGATGCACGACGGCATCCCGCTCCTTGCAATTGTCGCAGAGCATCAGGTCAGCACCTCGCGCACATCGGCCTCCGACAGCGTGCCGTCTTCCAGCAACAGCGCGCGATCGGCGCGCGATGCCAGCGAACGGTTATGCGTTACCACCACCATCCCGATTTCCAGATCGCGCGCCAGCTCCGCGAACAGATCATGCAGCCGTTCGGCGTTCATGTGATCCAGATTGCCTGACGGCTCGTCGGCCAGCAGGATCGCCGGATCGGTCGCCAGCGCCCGCGCAACGGCGGTGCGCTGCTGTTCCCCACCCGACAGTTCTCCGGGCCGGTGATGCATCCTTCCACTCAATCCGACGCGCGAGAGCAGCTCTTGGGCACGCCCGCTTGCCGTCCGTTCGTCCACGCCGCCGATCCGGAGTGGCATCGTCACGTTCTCGAGCGCCGTGAATTCCCGCAGCAGATGGTGGAACTGAAAGACGAAACCGACGCAGCGGTTGCGCAGGGCGGAGAGCTCATCGTCGGTCCGGCCAAGCACCCGCTCCCCCGCGAGCGTGACCTCGCCTCGCGACGGCCGGTCGAGCGCGCCGAGGACGTGCAGCAGCGTGCTCTTCCCCGCGCCGCTCGCGCCGACGATCGCGACCATCTCGCCACGCGCCACGGTAATGTTGACGCCCGCGAGCACATGGATGATCCCGCCGTCACCGCCGCGATACGACTTGGCCAGGTCGTGCGCCTCGAGGACGATCATCGCACGGATCTCCACGCCAGGGTGCTACTCATGCCGGATCGCCTCGATCGGATACAGCTTCGCCGCCTGCGCCGACGGGTACAGCGTCGCAAGCGCCGCGATCGCGATGCTCGCCAGCACGATGACGACGATGTCCATCGGCTGGATCGCGACCGGAAGGTGGTCAATGAAGTACACCTCGGGATTCAGCTCGATGAAGTGATACCGGTCCAGCGTGAGCACCGCGCCAAGGCCGAAAACGAGTCCGAGTCCTGTGCC
>JANNOC010000317.1:0-1660 GCA_031398865.1 Gemmatimonadota bacterium
GCGTAGGCCCGAGCTTCGAGACTCAAGGAGTGCAATGAATACAAGCAATACACCAAGATCGTCCACACTAGGCGGCTCCCGGCGCTCAACAATTTGCTTGAGGATTGGCGCCGCATCCGTCTCGGCGTACTCCAAGCCTGTCTCAACTCGAAGCGGCCGATCAGCGCTACCCTTCAAACGATAGTAGTCGCGTTGCTTTGCCGTTTTGGTTGGCGTAGACGGCCACCCGCGGCCCTCATCAACGCTCCAAACGTAGAGCCGTCCCTCCTTGGTACCATCCGAAGTGAAGCCCGCGAGATAGCTCGCGGGCACTAGGTGGTGCTGGCGAGGTTGCATAGTTTCGGACGCCGTTCGCCTCGTTCGTTGAATATCCCAAGCACAACGAGATGGGCAGCGATGTCTAACGCGCATTAGACTGCAAGCCTTTAGGGTTGATATACTGCAAGGTCTGCTTGGCGAGATATACTGCAGAACCTGCCGGCCGAGATATACTGCAAAGATGCTGCTTCAGGCATCGCCCTCGGCCCTCCAATCATCACACCCTCTGCGCGTGATACTCGTCCAGCGCCGAGAACAGCGTGGGGTGCAGGATCCGCGCAAAAACCTCGATCCCGTCGATAAGCCGCGGACCCGGCCGGCTGACGAGCGCGTTCGCGTCCACGGCCCACAGCTGCCGATCGCCAAGCCAGCGCCATTTGGGACGGCCGCGCAACGCTTTCGCGGCTGTAACCGCGCGCGTGAGGTTGTAGCCGCACGGCGCGACGATCACGATATCGGGCTTCGCGGCCGCGATGCTTTCGACGCCAACCACACGCGACGCCACGCCTGGTTGCATCAGCACGTCGGCGCCGCCAGCGCGATGCAGCATCTCCGGAGCCCAGTGCCCTGCGGCGTACACGGGATCCGTCCACTCGATCAGTGCGACGCGCGGGCGCGGAGCCTGCGCTTCCTGCAACGCGCCGTGCACCGCGCGCAACCGCGCGCGGAATCCTGCGAGCAGCTCCTCGCACTCGTCCGACGTACCCAGCGCGTCGGAGACCTTCGCGATGTCCTCGAGCACGCCGTCCAGCGTCTGCCCGCCGAGCGTGACGACGCGCGGCGCGGGGGTGAGCGTCGCCACAAGCGCCTGCACATCGCGCTCGTTGACCGCGCATACGTCGCATAACGCCTGCGTCAGGATCAGTTCGGGATGCAGGGCGGCGATCTTCTTACCGTTTAGCGCAAAGAGCGACTCCCCCGATTGCACGCGCTCGCGCACGTGAAGGTCAATCGAACGGGAGTCCTCGCCCGCATCCACCTTGCTCGTCGTCACGCGCATGCGCGAGCTGACGACCGCGGGGAAGTCGCAGGCGTGCGTGATGCCGACGAGGTTCTCGAGCGCTCCAAGCGCCGCAACCATCTCGGTGCCGGCGGGAAGCAGGGAAACGACGCGCATCACTCGCGGGTTGTGGGAATAAGCAGAAAACTCGCGACAAGCACCGCGAGACCGATCGCCATGCGCGACGGATCGTCCGTGAAAAAGTAGTAAACTCCCCCGAACAGCGCGGCGCCTTCTCCGAGAGCGGCTCCGGCAATCCCGAGCGGCGCGAGTCGCTCCCGGTCGCGGGTCGAGAATGCGAGCTTCCGAACCACCAGGATACCGGCGAGCGCCATGGCGGAC
>JANNOC010000395.1:0-3125 GCA_031398865.1 Gemmatimonadota bacterium
CGACGCGCAGCAGGTGGTACAGGCGGGGGGGGTCTGTCTCCGTCGGCAACGGCAGGGCACGGAAGAGTCCGAACGCCTCGGCGGCCGCCGCCTCGAGCTCCTGGCGCAGTCGTTCCACATCGTCCCCGTTCGCCCCCCGGGAGAGGGCTTCCACGCGCTCCAGGGCCGCTCGCTCGTACGCCGTGGCCAGCTCGCTGATGAGCGTCGCATGCTCTTCGCGATGCAGGGCGCGACCTCGGGCGGGGCGATGCGCGACGAGCGCGTCCCAGGCACCCTCCGCGGCGGCGCGAGCGAGCCGGCGATTGTCGGCGCTGATCGCCGCCACCGCCCAGTGTCGTTCGATCGCATCCAGTACCGCGCTGGCGTGCGGCATCCAGTGCATCCTCGATCGAGGTGGTCGCCACGCGCGGAAGTCCCCGTGGCTTCACGCTCTAGCTGCCTTCAGCGGGCGCTGTTCCGACACTATACAGCGGGCGCCTCTAATAGTACAGCCCGGCGCCTGCCAGCCAGACGAGGCGCTTCGCTGGGGAATCAGCCAGTTCGGGCACTCTTGCGATGTCCCCCACTGGCCTCACCGCGCCCGATTTCCAGTACGCGTCGCGGTTCTGGCCATGGGATTTGAAGCGCCCGCGGCAGCAGCCGCTCGCCTGCAGTTGTTTCTGATGACAACCACCAACGCCACGGTACGGCGCACTCTTCAACCGCTTTTTCCGGACGTCACCATGCCCAGCGAGATCGGCGGAAATTTCTTTTCGAACCCGGGAAATCGGATTCGTCCCTCGGTTCGACACGCCGATCGCGCAGCGCGGGAGCTTGACGACGCACCTCTTGCCGAGAGTCGAGCGGGGGCGGCGCTTCCTTCGTCGAATGCGTCGCAGGGTGCCGACATACCGCGATTCGGGCACGATCTCGAGTCGCTCCTGCGTGACGTCTTCGCGAGTCCCCATGTTGCCACCGAGATGATGGCCACCGCGAGCGCGCAGTCTCGCGCGCTGGCCCTCGTCTGGGAGGCGCACGACCGGGGAGCGATTGCGCTCCCCGACCACATCGCCCGCGCGGTTGCCGAAGCGCGCGCGTGCGTCCCGCGCGTGTGCATGGCTCCGTCGATGACGGAGCGGTGAGGCGTCCAGCACCATAACGGGAGCCACCGCACTGGCTCCTTTGCAGCACGCACGGTAATATGGCTGCTGCCCGTCTACGGAGCGTGCCGTGAACCCGAATCTCGAATCCGTTCGCGAGGCGCTCAGCGAGCGCTACGTCGTGGAGCACGAGCTCGGCCGCGGTGGCATGGCGAGCGTATACCTCGCACGCGATCAGCGCCACGAGCGTGAAGTCGCGATCAAGGTGCTGCATCCGGAGTTGGCCGAAGCCCTCGGCCCCGAGCGTTTTGTGCGCGAGATCAAGCTGATCGCCGGCTTGCAGCATCCGCACATTCTGCCGTTGTTCGACTCTGGCGAGATGAACGGCGTGCTGTACTACGTGATGCCGTGCATCACCGGCGGATCCCTTCGGGATCTGCTGCGTCGCGACGGCCCGCTCCCCACTGGCCACGCGTTGCGGATCATCCGCGAAGTGGCGAGCGGTCTCGCGCACGCGCATGCGCGCGGCATCCTGCATCGCGACATCAAGCCCGAGAACATCCTGCTGGACGATGGGCACGCCCTGCTCGCTGATTTCGGCGTCGCCCGCTCCATCTCGCACGGCGGACTCGCTGACCATCTGACGGCGACCGGATTGATTGTGGGAACGCCGGTGTACATGAGCCCGGAGCAGGCGAGCGGCGAGGCCGACCTGGACGGGCGCAGCGATATCTACAGTCTCGGCGTCGTGCTGTACGAAGCCTTGACGGGGCAGGCGCCGTTCGCCGGCAGCAATTTGCACGAGTTGACAGTGCAGCGGCTGGTCGACCCCATCATCCCGATCACGCACCGCCGGAGCGATGTGCCCGCGGAGATGGACGCCGTGATGGCGCGGACCCTCGCGCCCGCGCGAGCAGATCGGTATGCGGACGCGACACAATTCGCGGAGGCGTTGCCGGAGCCGTCGGCGGTCGATGGACGCGCACGACAGGGCCGCTGGCCACGGAAATGGCGGTGGTCGCTCCCACTGGGTGCCGCCGCGGCGGCGCTGGTGCTGCTGCTGGTGCTGCCCGATCTGATTGGCGCGCCCAAGGGGGGCGGCGCGGCGCTCGATGAATCCATGTATGCCGTGCTGCCGCTGGAGCACCGCGGGGGTGCGGCACCGGCGCTCCTCGACGGCGACAAGTCCGGCCTGTTGCTGTACGACGCGATGTCGCGCTGGCAGGACATTCGGCTCGTGGACGATCTGCGGCTCCATGACGCGAAGGCACGCTTCGCGGGGAAGACGCGGACGCTTGACGACAACATCGGTATTGCTCGCGGGTTCGGAGCGGGACGACTGGTCGCGGGTCAGGTGTTTCAATTGCGTGATTCCATCATCGTACGGGCAGCGCTGTACGACGTCGCGTCGGCGCGGCTCATTCGCGAGAATGCCGTTCGTATCGCCGCGGATCTCAACGACGCGGCCGTCAAGTTCGACCGCCTCGCGGGTACGCTGCTGGTGGGAACGGGATTGCCGCAGTCCGCGGTGGCCGGCGCCATGAGCACGCATAACCTGTCCGCGTGGCGCGCGTATGAGCGCGGTCATCGCGCGCTCGACCAGTGGCAACTGGATTCGTCACGCGTGCATTTTCGGGATGCGACGGTCATTGACCCGGAGTATGCCGACGCGCATCTCTGGCTCGCGGAAGCGCTGATCTGGAGCGGCATCGAATCCACGACGGAACTGCGTCGCTCCGCGGAGCGCGCCGCGTCCCTCTCGGCGACGCTGACACCGCGTGATCGGATGCTGGCCACGGCGCATCTCGCATTGTCGGAGGAGCGGTTTCCCCAGGCATGTGCGGCGTACAGCGCTATGCGCGGCAGAGACAGCCTGGATTTCTCCGCGTGGTACGGACTCGCCGAATGTCACCGTCGTGACCGTCTGGTAGTGCGCGATGCGGCGAGTCCCTCGGGATGGCGCTTTCGCTCAAGCTACCGCACAGCAATTCGAGCGTACGAGCGCGCGTTGACGCTGGTGCCGTCGGCCCACATGGCCTTCCGAGG
>JANNOC010000454.1:0-1683 GCA_031398865.1 Gemmatimonadota bacterium
TGCGCGCCGAATTCCGGCACATGCGTACCGATACGCTCGGACCCGATCTTTCGACGCGACGCGCGATCATCGCCCAGGTCCTCCGCACGCGCGCCGTGCGCCCCGACCAGAGATAGGCGGAGCCCAGGAACGCCGCGGCGAACGGCAGTGCGACGCGAATCTCCGTCGCCCGGCAGAGCGCGAGGCCCGGCTCCAGCACCCGGGTTGCCGCCGCGAAGTCCCCCTGGCGCAGATGGGCGTACCCGAGGCCATTGCGGGCGTAGATCTCGCTGAAGGAATGGCCGGCGGTCTGGGCGATCCGCAGGCCCTCTTCCCCTGCGGCGATGGCCTCGGCGAACTCTCCCAGTTCCGCCAGGCCCGCCGCCAGGATCCGGCGGCCGAGCACCGCCGGTAGCCCCGCCAGCCCGAAGCGCTCGCCGAGCGGCGCGCCCTTGACGAGGTTGATCGCCGCGCGCTGGGGCTCGGCCGCCCGGCGCGGGTCGCCGGCGAACCAGAGCGCCGCGCCGAGATGGTAGTTCGCGACGACGCGCAGCCCGAGGTCGCCGACCGCTTCGGCGATGGCGCACGCGCTCTCCCCCGCTTCGATCGCCCGAGCGGGCTCGCCGAGGACGCTCTGGAGGCTCGCCTGGTACCCAAGTGCCCACCCGAGCCGCCGCTGGTCACCGAGCCCCTCCGCTAGTGCGCGCGCCTCGTTCACGACCTCGCCCACCCGCGCGAACTCACCGAGCGACACAAGGGCGTTCCGCTGCTCGAAGCACAGGTCGATGCGCTGTTCGGTCCGCTCCCGGCTCTCGGGCAGCTCGTACAGGGCGGCGCGCGCCTGCTCGAAGTGGGCGAGCGCCTCCCGAGCGGCCGAGCGGTCGAGCGCCCGGGTCCCCGCCTGCCGGCCATAGCGGACCGCTTTGTCCCACAGCTGCCCGCGCAGCGCGTGGTGCGCCAGCCGCTCCACCTGTTCACTCAGCCGCTCTGCGTACAGCCGCTCGATCGCGGCCACGATCTGGGCGTGAAGCTGGCGGCGCCGGTCCCCGAGCTGGCTCCCGTAGGTCACCTCGTGCGTGAGCGCGTGCTTGAAGGTGTGCTCCAGGTCCGGGAAGAGCTGCGTCTCGTAGACGAACTCGGCTTCCTGCAGATGAGCGAGCCCGCGCCGCAGAATGTCGTCGGGCTGCTCCGCGATTGCCGCCAACAGTGAGTAGGGGAAGTCCTTGCCGATCACCGAGGCGGCCTGCAGCAGCTGCTTCTCCTCTGGCGGCAGCCGGTCGATGCGTGCGGCCAGGATCGTCTGCACCGTCGCGGGGACCTGCAGAGATTCCACCGGTCGCGTCAAGCGGTAGGCTCCGCGCTCACCTACCAGCGCGCCCGTCTCCACCAAGGTGCGCACTGTTTCCTCCAGGAAGAACGGGTTGCCGCGCTTGACCAACATCTGCGTGAGTGGTGCGAGCCCCGGGTCCGGCCCGAGGAGTGTCGCGAGCAGCTCTTGCGCGCTCTCGGCGGGCAGGCTGTCGAGCCGCAGTTGCGAGTACGCGGTCTTGCTGCCCCAGTGGTGCGCGTACTCGGGCCGGTAGTTGACCAGCAGCAGCAGCTTGGCGGCCGGCAGGCTCTCGACCAGGGCGTCGAGCAGCGCCTGGGTCTCTTCGTCTACCCAGTGCAGGTCCTCGAACACGACGACCAGCGGCTGGCGCTGGC
>JANNOC010000144.1:0-2173 GCA_031398865.1 Gemmatimonadota bacterium
CGCGGATCGAGGTTGAGCGCGTTGCCCTGCTGCAGATGGTTGTCCATCATCGCGGAAAGCAAACCGTGTGCGGACGAGATCGCGTGAAAGTCACCGGTGAAGTGGAGGTTGATGTCCTCCATGGGGACGACCTGTGAATACCCGCCGCCTGCCGCACCGCCTTTCACCCCGAACACCGGGCCGAGACTCGGCTCGCGAATGCACAGCGCCGCGTTATGCCCGAGTCGTCGCAGCGCTTGCGTGACGCCCACCGTGACTGTGCTCTTGCCTTCCCCCGCCGCCGTGGGGTTGATGCCGGTCACGAGCACAAGACGGCCGCGCGGCGGACGCTGGGACAGTTCCAGCGGGACCTTGGCCTTGAACTTCCCATACAGGTCGAGCTCGTCGGTGTCGAGCCCGAGGTCGCCAGCGACGGCGGTGATGGGACGGAGCTTCGCCTGCTGGGCGATCGCGATGTCGGTGGGAACCGTGGCCATGCGGGGAGTGCTCGTGGAGGTTCGGCGCGGCGACGTCAGGCGGAGATACTACTCAGGGGGAGCGTCGGGCCGCCAGATGGCGCGCCGTGAGCGGTCTCCGCGCGCGCGGGCTCACACCTACCCTTCGGTCACGGGAATCCGGGTCTGTTCTCCGTGCTCGGCTCGAGCCGCGTCTCGCGCACCTTCGGCGCCTGCCCATAGGTGTACTGGAAGGTCAGCCAGGTCGAGCGTGCGCCAAAGTTCCGCGCGGTGAGTTGCATGACGTTGTCGTCACCTGCGAGGCTTCCGCGGACCTCGCCGTTACTCGACGGCGGAGGGGTGGGCGGGCGGCCTGGCGCCTGTGCGCGGAGTGTGGACGAGCCAGCGGCGAACTGAAGGGCGAGCGTACCGACGAGAATTCGCCTCATGAGGCACTCCGCGGAGGGGCGATGCGAGGTGAAAGGATATGCCGATTCTGGCAGTACGCGCCCTCTCGCCACGAGGTTTCGCGGAGACGGTCACTCTCGTAAGGCTATTGTAAAGAATCGGCGAGTGTTCTCCGCGGCCATCGCACCAAATTCGGCAGTCGGCAATCCTCTGGTCGCGGCGATGCGCGCGACGGTGAAGCCAACGAACGCGGGCTCGTTGCGCTTGCCGCGATGCGGCACCGGTGCGAGATAGGGCGCGTCGGACTCCACGAGAATCCGGTCGTCAGGCACGAGACGCAGGAGCGCATCGTCGGTCCACTTGCGAAATGTCACGATGCCGCTGAAGGAGACGTACCATCCCACGGCAAGAGCGGCTTCCGCCAGGGCGTGCGACCCCGTGAAGCAGTGCATCACGCCGCGTACGCCCTGCGCTCCCGCCTCCGTCACCATGGCGCGGGTGTCGTCCTCCGCCTCACGGCTGTGCACGACGACGGGACGCCCGCGGCGCTGCGCGAGCGCGAGCTGTTCAGCGAAGGCGCGCCGCTGCGCTGCCCGAGGCGCGTGGTCGTAATGATAGTCGAGACCACACTCCCCCAACGCGACCGCGCCGGCGGCGGCGAGGTGCGCGTCTATCGCCTCGATGTCGCGCGCGCGATCGAATGACGCGGCGTCATGCGGATGAACGCCCGCGGTAAAGAACACGAATCCCGCGTGCCGCGCCGCGATGTCTCGCGCCCGCTGCGCTGTCGCGAGCGACTCGCCGATGCAGACGATGGCGGTGGCGCCAGCGGTGCGCGCTCGCTCGATCACGGCCTCGCGGTCCGCGTCGAATGCGGGATCCGCGAGGTGGGCGTGGCTGTCCGCAAACACGGGCATGGTACAGCGCTGCCGCGCGACCGGCGGCGCGTAGCGCTTACTGGCGCTGGCTTGCGGCGGCCGCGGATGGCTGGTCCGCTGCCGGCGGACGCGGGCGACCGGGGCGCGCGTCGCCGCGCGGCGAATCCTTCGTGCCTGCGTGATGCCGCGGCCAGCGACGCTCGATCCAGAGCAGCAGCGGCGCGGCAACGTAGATCGAGCTGAAGGTGCCGACGATGATGCCGAAGGTAAGCACCCACGCGAACGGCCGGATGACGTCGCCCCCGAAGATCAGCAGCGCCAGGAGTGTCGCGAGCGTACACGAGCCCGTCATCACGGTGCGCGGCAGCGTCTCGTTGATCGCCTTGTTGAGCACATCGCGCAGCGGAACCCGCGTCTTCGACCGCAGCAGCTCCCGCACGCGGTCGAAGACGA
>JANNOC010000466.1:0-2460 GCA_031398865.1 Gemmatimonadota bacterium
GTTGAGCGCGCGCCAGCCCCAGCGCGCCTGCACCCAGCCCGCCGAAAGCGACGCGATCGCCACGGTGCCGAAAACCAGCGCCTCGTTGAGCGCCTGGGCGCGAGCGCGCTCGGCGGCGCTGCAGTTCGCGGCCAGGAGCGCGGTCCCGGCGGTGAAGGTGAAGTTCCAGCCGACGCCCAGGAACACGAGCGCCGACAGGAAGTGGAGGAACTCGAGGCCGCTCACCGCCATCGCCACGTGCGCGATGAGCAGGCCAATGCCCGCGGCCAGTACGCGTTGGGCACCGAAGCGCTCAACGAGCTCTCCCGTGAAAAACGACGGAAGGAACATTGCCAGGACATGCCACTGGATCACGATCACGGCATCGGAAATAGGAAGGCCGCACCCCAGCATGGCGATCGGCGTGGCGGTCATGGCGGCTATCATCGCCGCGTAACCGACGGTGGCGCCGACGACGGCGACGATGAACGCGGGCTGCCGGGCGATGACCCGCAACGGGCGTGCACTGCCGGTCGCCGCCTCGCGCGATGGCTTGGGGATGACCACTTGCGCGAGCACGGTGGCCGCGAAGAGGGCAAGACCTGCCTGGGCGAGATACGAGGCCGCGAACGTATGCGGCGGCCAAAGGTCGCGAAAGCGGCCTGCGACCTCGGGGCCGGCCACCGCGGCCACCACACCGCCCGCGAGCACCCACGAAATCGCCCGGCCTTTCGAGCGCTCGCCCGCGGCTTCCGCGGCCGCGAACCGGTAGTAGTTGCCGAAGCCCTGGAAGACCCCCACGAGAAAGTGACCGGCGCAGAAGAGCGCGAACGACCCGCGAACGATCGCCAACGCCGAAAGCAGGCCGCCGGCCACGCCGATGAGTGCCCCGAGAACGAATCCCGCCCGTCGCCCGGCACGCTGCATGAAGAGCGAGGCCGGCACCGTGGTGAGCGCGGTGCCGACGACGGTCAGGGCGATGGGAAGTGTGGCGAGGTCCTTGTGGGAGGCGAGCTGCGTACCGACGACGGCCGCGAGCGTCATGGCGAGAACGCCCGCCGACAACGTGAGCGCCTGGGCGCTCGCGAGGAGCGCGATGTCGCGAAGTCCGGGCGCGCGGCTCACCGCGCGTGCGACGCGGGCGGGGCCCGCGTCAACGTTCGATCGGCAACCCGGCCGCGCGCCACTCGGGGAAACCGTTCTCGAGGCGCCGCGCCCTCATCCCGCGTTTGCGCAGCGTGCGCACGGCGTCGAACGACAGCAGGCAATACGGCCCCCGGCAGTAGGCCACGACCTCCTTGCGCTTCGGCAGCTTCGCCAGGCGGCTTTCGAGCTGGTCGATGGGCACGTTGATCGCGCCGCGAACGTGACCCGCGGCGTACTCCTCCGCGGGACGGACATCGATCACCACGACCAGGCCCTTCGCCGCGCGGTCGAGGAGCTCCCGGGGGCTCACGGGCTCCATCTCGTCGCGGCGCTCGAGCCACGTGCGCAGCAGCTTCTCGACCTCCGCCACGCGCTCCTCGGCCACGTGCTGCAGCGCCGAATAGAGCGCCACCACGTCGTCGCCGGCGAGCGCGTAGTAGACCCGCGGGCCCTCCTTGCGCGTGGTCACGAGCCCGGCGTTGCGCAGCGCCTGCAGGTGCTTGGAGCAGTTGGCGATGGACAGCCCGGCCATGCCGGCGAGCGCGTCGACGCCGCGCTCGCCCTGCGCGATGTATTCGAGCAGCTGCAGGCGCGCCTCGCTCGCGAGCGCGGCGGCGACGCGGGCGATCTGCTGGTACAGGGCCGACTTCATGGCTTCGCTTGACATGGGGGGTCTCGGCATATAATCTACCATTCAACTGATTAGTTGAACAAGGGGGCGGTGACGCTCACATCGTAAATCATGAAGATCCTGTTCATCCTCAACGACCCACCCTACGGAACCGAACGCAGCTACAACGGCCTGCGCCTCGCGCGCGAGCTCCTCAGGGACACCGCCGCGGGCAACGAAGCCAAGGTGTTCCTGATCGGCGACGCCGCCTCCTGCGCCAAGTCCGGCCAGAAGGTGCCGCAGGGCTTCTACAGCATCGAGGCGCTCTTGAAGGGCGTCACGGCGCGCAGCGCCGAGGTCGGCGTGTGCGGCACCTGCATGGACGCGCGCGGCATCGCCGACGCGGAGCTGGCCGAGGGCTGCCATCGCGGCAGCATGGCGCAACTGGCGCAGTGGACCGCCTGGGCGGACAAGCTGGCGGTCTTCTGATCCTCCCGTGACGAACCCGGCCGGCAAAACCATTCTCGTCGTCGGTGGCGGCATCGGAGGCGTGGCCTGCGCCACACGGCTGCGCCGCAAGCTCGCTCGCCCGCACCGTGTGGTGCTGGTCGAACGCGACGAACGTTACGTGTACTCCCCATCCACGCTTTGGTTGATGGTGGGCGGACGCTCGGCCGCCGACCTCACCCGGACCCGCGGAGCGCTGCAGCGCAAGGGCGTGGAGC
>JANNOC010000145.1:0-4601 GCA_031398865.1 Gemmatimonadota bacterium
CGGAAGGCGCGAGAAGGCGAGCACCTCGTCTCGCACCTCCGCCGGCAGGCGCCCCGCAACCGGATCGCGCAGCAGCGCGAACCCGGCATACAGCAGGGAAAACCCAACGTACATCGGATTGCGCGTGAGCTGGTACGGCCCGGCGACCACGAGGCGGCTCGCGGCCCGGAATGGCAGAATGGCCGTGCGGGCCCGGAAGAGCGTCACGAGACCCCAGAGCATCAGACTCAACCCGAGCGCGATCGTGAGCCAGCCAGCGGTCATGCCGGCCTCGCGCGGCGCGCCGGGCGACGCAATGGCGATGCGCAGGACCTGCCGCTCGAGCAGCCACGCGAGCAGAAAGCCCGCGACGAACGGCACGGGGGGAGGTATGCGAACGCCCGGGCCGGCGCGCGCCGGCATCCCGCCTAACGCGGCCAGGGTGGAGAATCCTGAGCGGCGACGGGCGACGGCGACCACGGCTCACCCGCGCCAGGCCACGGGGCGCCGAACAGCTCGATCTGGTCTGCTTCGCCCGGTGTCAGCGTCGAGTCCAGCTCGCTCGCGAGCTGTCGCATCCGGTGAATGAACTGCAGGGTACGCACAGGAGCGCGAAGAGAGGTCGCCGGAAGGCGCGAGAAGGCGAGCACCTCGTCTCGCACCTCCGCCGGCAGGCGCCCCGCAACCGGATCGCGCAGCAGCGCGCGCATGAGCTTCGCATCGCGATCCAGCAGCGCGACGCCAAGCTCCTCCACAAACTCGGCGAAGCGCGCGGCAGCGGTCACCGGTGCGGTAATAGCCGCACGGACACGCCGGCGGCCGCCGTTCTCGTCGGCCGGTCGGGTGACGCGGCGCCGGGCCATCAGACCGGCCTCCCCCGGCGGGCTCGCGGACGCGACGGACGCACGATGCGCCCCAAGGAGTTGCTGCGCGCCAGCGCGTCGCCCCAGAGGTCGCCGCGCGCCGCGAGCCGTGGCGGCATCGTCAGCATCGTTATGGCGCGCGGCTGCAGCGCTTCGTCCAGCTCCTGCCATTCCACGGGCGCCGCGACCGACGCATCGTCGTCAGGCAGCACGCTGTAGGGCGCGATCGCCGCCCGCTCAAGCGCGTTCGGGATAACACGAAGCGACACGAGAGCGTCCGTTGCCAGGCCCGTCGTCCCGTTGCCGACAAGCACCGCGTGCTCCGGATGACGCGCGATGACGCGCGACGCGACGAGCTCGCCCACGAGTCGCGCCGCGCTTTCGTGCGTCGCGGCCGGCATCGGAATCAGCACGTGTAAGGCGCGTGTCCCACCGAGGACCGGGACCCCGTTCAGGCCGAGCGCGGCGAGCTCCTCCTCGATCCAGCGCCCCGCCGTCGCCAGGCGATCCGGCGCGGCGCTTCCGCTCTGCACCGTCAGCGCGACGTAGTCCGGCGCGTCGGCACTCGTGAGGCGGGCACACCAGGGACGCAGGCACACGGCGCCCAGCTGGACGCACTCGATCAGACGCGCCAGCGTGTCCACGCTCGACACGCCGACGCGGGCGTCCGCGTCGCCCCGCGCCCCCGGAGCCGCGACAAGTTCGGTGGGACGGTCGGCGAGCGCCGGCAGGAGTACGCCCGCCACCGCCACGTAGTAGCGCAGGAGATCGCCCTTCGTCTGCGCCGCCCGGCGGAAGAGCACGAACGACAGGTCCGTGAGAGCCACCGCCACGCCGGCCACGTCCAGCACGCCATCCCCGCCGCCGTATTCCAGCGTGCGAAGCTGCGCCAGCACGCCGGTGAACGTGCGGTCCGCGACCGTCAGCTCGGCGCGCGCCGGGGCGGCGAGCGCGTCGCGCACGAGCTCGAGCGTCTGACGCGTCGGTTCGTGCGCGCGGCGCGTCATATCTCGTTAGGCCGACTGCCGCTGCCGCGAGCGACGCGCCGGCTTGCGCTCGCTCGCCGCGGCAGTACGCGGCGCGCGACGCACGGCCCCGCTGCCTTTGCCGCGTCCCTGGGCGAGGCTGGCCTCCAGACGCGCCATGAGATCCAGGACGGTGGTGCTCTCCAGCGCTTCGGGTTGCTCGAACTCGACCGTTTTCCCCTTCATCTTCGCCTTGATGATCGTCATCAGATTCTCGCGATACTCGTCGGTGTACTTCTCCGGCGCGAAGTCGTCAGCGAGACTCTGGACCAGCTGCTCCGCCATGCGCAGCTCCTGCGGGCGCACGGCGGCGGCGGCGGGAAAGCTGAACGTGGACGCATCCACCAGCTCGGTCGCGAGCCGCATGATCTCCAGCACAAGCGCGTCGCCCACTGCCTTGATCGCCACCACGTGCTGGCGCTGCCGCAGCGTCAGTTTCCCGATGCCAATCATGCCGGTGGTGCGAATCGCCTCACGCAGGAGCGCATAGGCCTTCTCAGCACCGGGATTCGGCAGCAGGAAGTACGGCGTCTCGAAATGCCGCGGATCCACCGCGTCAGCGGCGACGAAGTCGAGGATGTCGATGGCGTGGGACGAGGCGACGGCCGCGGATTCAAGCTCCTCGTCCGTGATGACGATGAACTTTCCCTTGCTGTACTCGTACCCCTTCACGATCTCGCCCCACGGTACCGACGCGCCGTCCTTCTGACACACGCGCTCGTACTTGATGGGCGAGAGATCGTCCTTGTGCAGCTGACGAAAGCTGATGTGCTCGTCGCTGCGCACGGCCGATTCGAGATGCACGGGAATGTTGACGAGACCGAACGTGACAGCACCTTTCCAGATGGACGCCATGTCCACGTCTCCGATCGAAAAAGTACAAACGCCGTGACGCGGGTGGGCTTCGCGCGCGCGCAAGATGAAGAAAGCGTAGCATTTCAGAGGCCATTGTTAATATCAACATCTTTCCCACATTTGTGATGTTAATGGGTGTGCATAACGCGACTCCGATCACTCGTCAGGCTGTGCATAACGCGGCCGGAGTGTGTGCACGCTGTGCATAAGCGGCCTGCGGGCGCGCCCTCGTCAGGCGAAAAGCCGCACATCGGGCAGAATGCGGCGGTGCGCGAGGGCCGCGGGCGCGGTCCCGTCAGGCGCCGTGCCCCGCCGCGACCGGGGCGACACATCGCGTCTCGGCGTCTCCCTGGCAGGCACTTTTGGCCACCGTTGCGCATCGTTAGGCGCGATACACCGCCCGGTGCGGGCGCGTGATCAAGCGATCAGCCGACTTGCGGTGTGCGGAGAGAGCCCCCTGATGCGTGAAACAGGAGCAATTCTGGAGGCCTCACAGGTTACTTTCGGCGCCTCGCGGGAGTCCGTCCGCGGAGTTATCCACACACCGTTTCCTCCAATTCCATGCGTGTTTGCGCCACTTGTCCACGTCGGAGGTGATGGCGTTATCAACAAGCGCCACAATAACTTACGGCGTGCGCTACTCTTGCCTTCCGGAGACCGGGGTTCTAGGTTCCTCCCCCGCCACCGATGTGGGCGTTGGCGGTAATCGTCCCCCAGAAACACCTGAGGCTGTAACGCATGGATCTCTTCGCCTGTGACGCACCGTGCGGCGCCCTAACGGCCGCTCCGTGCACCTCGCTTCGGCGGGACTCAGAGGCGGAGCGCTGGGAGGGATTCTGGGCCGAGGACGACAGCTACTATGCGCGCCTGACGCGCGTGGAATCCGGGCGGGTCGAGTGGTTTCGTCTGGAGGACTCGCGCGCCCTCGCGGCCGCGTCGTCAGGCACGCAGCCGGCAGCATCGCGCGCCTCGGGCAGCGCACGCGCGGCGCGCGTGTTCCTGATCCGGCGGCGGGGTGGAACGGCACTGCCGTTCGTCTTCTGGGTCCGCCATCCGCGGAGCGCCTGAGATGCGCGGATCAGGCGTTGATGCCGGGCAGCTCCATCTGGCTGGTCTGGCGGTCGGCGATGCGCCGGGCGGCCACGTCGAGCCACTGCAGGACGACGTCGAGCGTCATGTCGCCGAGGGTGACCGCGCGCGCGTTGTCGAAATCGCTGGCGATGCGCGCGGTGGTCTCGGGAAGGGGGCCTCGCCTCCCGTGCAGCGTCAGCGCCGCGGCGGCATCGGCCATGTAGTACAAGGCAAAGAGATGCAGACGCATCTGCTGCGCCGCCGCCGCCGGCAGACTGGCGAGCAGCTCGGCTTCCTGGTGAGCGCGCTCTTCGCGGAGATGACCCAGCGATTCGAACGATCGCTCGATCGCCGCGTGCGACGGGCCGCGCAGCAAATCCAGCCAGACCGCCGCGAGACGCGCACGCAGCGTCGCGTCCCAGCGTCCGTCGCGCGGCTCGAGATCCAGCGCGTCGCCACCGAGCGCGATCCACTGGTCGAGGCCAGCGCGCGCGTCGCCAACTACCGCGATTGCGGCGACGCGCAGCAGGTGGTACAGGCGGGGGGGGTCTGTCTCCGTCGGCAACGGCAGGGCACGGAAGAGTCCGAACGCCTCCGCCGCCGCCGCCTCGAGCTCCTGGCGCAGTCGTTCCACGTCGTCCCCGTTCGCACCCCGGGAGAGGGCTTCCACTCGCTCCAGAGCCGCTCGCTCGTACGCCGTGGCGAGCTCGCTGATGAGCGTCGCATGCTCTTCGCGATGCAGGGCACGACCTCGGGCGGGGCGATGCGCGACGAGCGCGTCCCAGGCACCCTCCGCGGCGGCGCGAGC
>JANNOC010000500.1:0-2801 GCA_031398865.1 Gemmatimonadota bacterium
CGCCGAAGCGCTCCCTGGTGCTAGCGTCCGCGTCGTGGGCACGACGCTGGGAACGTACACCAGTGACGAAGGACGCTTCTCGCTGCTTGTGCCGGACACGGACGTGCAACTCAACATCCGGCGCGGTGCGTGGCGCCACCGGAACGTGAACACCAACCTCAATTTCGGATTGGTGCACAGCTTCACTCCAGCCACTCTGCCGTTCTCCGCGACGACATCTGCCGGCATTCAGCGCGAGCGTCGCGAGCTCGACGGGACGAGCATTCTGGCGCGCGGCCTCATCCCCGGCCAGAGCGGCGTCGATCAGGGCTCCAGCGTCGCCGTCACTCCGGTGCGACAGCAGGTAAAGGACCTCGCCTATTACGCACAGGAAGAGCTGCTCATGCTCGACGAGCGTCTGCTCCTCACGGCCGGCTTCCGCGCCGACCGCAGCACGAACAATGGGGACGTGGACAAGTTCTCCCTGTTTCCCAAGTTGTCGGCGTCGTACCGGATCTCGGACCTCACCACGATGCTCGACGAAATGAAGCTGCGCGTCGCGTTCGGTCAGTCGGGCAATCCCGCGATTTACGGCGCGAAGTTCACCTCGCTGCTGACCACGGTGTACGATGACGAAACCGGCGTGCGCGTCGGTCTTGTCGCCGGCGATCCCGACATCACGCCGGAGCGGCAGACGGAGATCGAGGGGGGTGTGGATCTCACGCTCTTCGGCGGACGCTCGTCGCTCACGCTCACCGGGTACCAGAAGTCCATCGAGGATCTGATTCTCCTGCGCAATCTCGCGCCGTCGAGCGGATTCGCGCAGCAGTTCTTCAACGGAGCCGCCCTCAGAAATCGGGGGGTGGAGATCACCGCGGCCGTGACGCCGATCGAGAGCGCCACGAGCACCTGGATCTCGCGCGCGACGTTCTCGCGCAACGTCAGCGAGATCACCAAGCTGCCGGTGCCGGCGTTCAACACTGGTGGATTCGGCGTGTCGCTGGGTGCGTTTCAGATCGCGAAAGGAAAGTCCGCGACACAGATCGTCGGACGCACGCGCAACGCCGACAACAGCATCACCGTCGTGCAGCTGGGTGACGCCGCGCCCGATTTTCAGATGGCCTTTGCCAACGAGCTGAATTGGCACAGCTGGCGCCTGTACGGACTCGTGGATTGGAAGAAGGGCGGCGACATCATCAACCTGACGGAGTTCCTGTACGACGCGGCCGGCAACGCCCCGGACTACAGCGATGATCCCAACTCCCCCGGGCAGCGGCGAATCACACGCTGGGGGCAGGGCTTTACCAGGGAGTACATTCAGGACGGCAGCTACGTGAAGGTGCGTGAGATCTCGCTCGCCTACACGCTCCCTCCGGGCATATTGCGCTTCGCCGGCGGAGGAGCGCGCACCGCGCGCCTGGAGCTCAGCGGGCGCAACCTGCTTACTTTCTCGGATTACCGGGGCCTCGATCCGGAAGTGAGCAACTTCGGTAACCAGGCCATCGCGCGGAACATCGACGTCGCACCGTATCCACCCAGCCGCAGCATCTTTTTCACCGTCGACGTGGAGTTCTGACCATGACCAGTCGCTCACACGTTCGAGATGCCGCGCGCGCGGCAGTGCTGGTGTTGGCCGTCGCCACACTCGGCTGCAAGGACACTCTCGTGCCGGACCTGAACAACCCGAGCCTCGAGGGCGTGCTCAGCAACCCGACGCGCTCCCAGGTGCAATCGATGGCGCGGGGGATTCTGGACGGCAACCGCACGTCGCAGGGTGAGTTCATTCGCGACCTCGAGATCTTCGGGCGCGACGCGTACAATCTGGACGCTGCAGATCCGCGCTGGGTGGTCGAGATGCTCATCGAGCTGGATCCGGGCGGATTCGGGGCCCGCCACTGGGGCGTGCGCTACGGCTCCATCCTCAGCGCCAACGTCCTGATTCGCTCGGTGCAGACCGCCGATGCGTTGACGCCGGCCGAGAAGTCCGCCACCATCGGGTTCGCGCAGACGTTCAAGGCGCTCGAGCTGTTGACGGTCGCCGAAGCGCGCGACACGGCGGGGGTCGCCGCGGATGCGGGCTCGAGCCCGAATACGCTCGCGCCGATTCTCTGCCGCGCACCGGCGCTGGCGCGCATCTCGGCACTGCTCGATTCCGCCAAGGTGAATCTGCTGGCAGGCGGCAGCGCGTTCTCCTTCTCGCTGCCCGAGGGCTTCGACGGTTTCAACACGCCGACCAGGTTTCTGAAGTTCAACCGCGCGCTCCTGGCGCGCGCCGAGATCTACCGCGCCAAGACCGACCCGACGCGCTACAATGCGGCGCTGACAGCGCTGTCGGAGTCGTTCCTCGACACCACTGCTTCGCTGGATCTCGGCGTGTACCATGTCTACAGTCTGTCGTCGGGCGACCAGAGCAACCCGCTGTACCAGGACCCGGCCACGACGAACTTCCGCGCGCACCCCTCCGTGGTGGCGAACGCGGAGGCGGGCGACGACCGGGTGGCGCGCAAGACGATGGTCGGCACGACGAAGACGTATCAGGGCCTGTCGTCGAACATCGTGTTTACCGTGTACGACTCACCGACGGCCCCGATCCCGATCGTGCGCAACGAGGAGCTCATCCTTCTGCGCGCACAAGCGTATCTCGGCCTCAACAACCTCCTTGCCGCGACGGCCGACATCAACCAGATCCGCGTGGAGTCCGGCCGTCTCGCGCCGCGCGTGTATGCGACCGTCGCGGCCGCGCTCACCGATCTCCTGGTGCAGAAGCGATACTCGCTGCTCTGGGAAAGCGGATCGCGCTGGATCGATGCGCGTCTGTACGG
>JANNOC010000538.1:0-3159 GCA_031398865.1 Gemmatimonadota bacterium
CTACATCGCAGCTACCCAGCATCCTCGTGGTGGACGACAACCACGACAATGCGGAGATCATCAAGCAGTATCTCGAAGTACGCGGATATCCGATCTCCGTTGCGTTCGATGGCGACCAGGCGTTGGAGTTGTTCGAGGCCGTGCGCCCGTCGATCGTCCTGCTCGACGTGATGATGCCCGGACGGGATGGCTGGGAGGTCTGTCGCATCATGAAGCAGCATCCGGTGCTGGGGCGCACCGTGCGCGTGATCATGGTGACGGCGCTGGACGACTTCGACGACAAGCGAACGGCGCTGCAGACGGGCGCCGACGATTATGTCGAAAAACCGTTCGACCTGGCCAAGCTGGCTCAAACGGTCGAGCGCAACGCGGCGCTGTTGCCTGCAGGCGCGTAGCGGCGGACAGCCGCGGTCTGTGACGCAATCCATTCTGTTGACCGACTGCTTCGACGACGTCATCGCCGACGCTGTCGCGCAGCTGGAAGGTTGGTCCGCGGACGCGCGGGATGGCAGTGCCCTCGTGTCCGCCATCGGGACGGTGGACGATATTCGCGCCGTCCTCGTGACGTCGCCGCGTCCGAGCTTTCTGCGCGAGGTCGTCGAGCGCGCGCGCGCCCTGAAAATTCCGGTCATCGTGGGCTGTGCGGACGATGCCTCCCGGCGCCGCGCGCTGGAGTTGCGTGTCGAGGAATGGTATCGGATACCCGCGCCCGCGGAGGAGGTCGTCGCGCGCGTACGCTCCGCGATTTCGCGCGGCATGCCGGATGGCGCCGCGGCCGCCGATCGCATCGAGCGCGTCGAATACGAGCAGATGCTGTACGACTTTCTCACGGGACTGCCGACGCTGCCCGTGATGATCGAACGCTCCCGCCTGCTCATCCAGGAGCGCGGCGAGCTCATCGTGCTGTACTTCAACTTCGTGCGGTACTCGAAGATCGAAGAGATCTACGGATGGGAGAAGCTCGACGCCGTGCTGGAGACGACCGCGACGGCGGTGCGCGAAATCCTGAACGACAGCGCGTTCAAGACCTCCCGCATCATGGTGAGCTTTACCAATGACGATGACTTCGTCTTCTTCCACGTGCCGGCCAAAGGCGTACAGGCCGCTACGGAGGCCGAGATCACCGAGCTGGCCGGGCGGCTGCAGGAGTACGTTGCCGGCCGCATCGAGGCCGTGCACGGGGAGGAAGTCGCGACGCTATTCGACATCTATGTCGGACGGTCGCATGTCTACTACAATCCCAAGATCCGCCTCGAGCGGCTGGTGTATCGCGGCATTCGCGAAGCGGCGAACGCGGCGAAGAGTTTTGAACAGCGCGAGCGCGGTCGCAAGGTGTCCGACCTGCGCGAGGCGCTGCGCGAGCGGGGAGTGTACGTCGACTATCACCCGATCGTGCGCGCCGATACGGGCCGCATCTTCGGCTACGAAGCGCTTGCGCGCGGCGTGAAGCGCAGCCTGCGCAGCCCCGAAGTCATGTTCGAAGTCGCGGCGCAGGCGGATCTCATCTGGGAGCTCAGCCGCCTCTGTCGCAGCCGCGCGCTCGAAGGAATGGGAACCCGGCTCGAGGATGGCGAGCTGCTCTTTCTCAATGTCGATCCGCACGATTTCACCGACCCCGCGTTCAGCGACACGGACCTCGCCAGTGTGGATCCGTCTCGCATCGTCATCGAGATCACCGAGCGCACGGCGATCAAGGACTATCCCAAGTTCCGTGAACGCCTGAAGGCCTTCCGCGAACGCGGGGTGCGCTTCGCGGTGGACGACGCGGGCAGTGGCTACGCCGGCCTCGGCTCGATCGCAAATCTGGAGCCTGATTTCATCAAGCTGGACATGTCGCTGATCACGTGCATCGACACGAACTTCATCAAGCAGAACCTGGTGGAGACGATGGTCCGGTTCGCGAACGACTGCGGGGCGATGGTCATTGCGGAAGGCGTCGAACGCGCGGAAGAGTTCGACACCGTCAAGCAACTGGGCGTGCACCTCGTGCAGGGGTTCTACCTGCACCGGCCGCTCCGGCACGACACACCGGTGAGCGGGCAAGAGAAGTTCAGCGGCGCGCGTTAGGCTCCAGCAGCGCCAACACCAGTTCGAACGACCGGCGCGCGGCGCCGAGTCCGCGGGTCACCGTCTTTCGCGCCGCGCTGCCCGCGTCGGCGCGTTCACGATCGGAGCGAATCCACGCCTGGAGCTGTTCCGCCAACGGCGCCTCTCCGCTGACCGCCACACCACCTCCACACTCGAGCAGCAGCCGCGCGTCACGGCTCCGGCCATGGCGCGGACCGAACAGCACCGGTGCGCCGTAGGCCGCGGGCTCGAGTACCGAATGCAGCCCTGCGTCGTGGAATCCGCCGCCAACGTACGCGATGTGCGCCAGCGCGTAGAGCTCGCCAAGAATGCCGACGCGGTCCACCAGCACGACGTCCGCGTTGCCCGCGTCCGCGGCACTTGACCGGCACACCCGAAGGGAGCGGTCGTCCGCGCCCCAGCGCTCGATCTGGCGGAGGTGTGACTCGGTGGGCTCGTGCGGTGCGAGAATGAGGCGCGCATCGCGCTCCTGCCCGCGCACCGTGCGAAACGCGGGAAGCAGCACCTCTTCGTCGGAGGGCCAGGTGGAGCCCGCGACAATCGTCGGGCGCGGTGACGCCAGTGCGCGCAACATCGGCGAGCCGCGGTCGACGCGGGAGGCCCGCTCCCACACCTGGTCGAAGCGCGTGTCACCCGTGATCTGCACGCGGTCGGGCCGAACGCCGAGAAGCGTCAGGCGCTCGGCGTCTTCCTGATCGATGGCGCCGACACGGTCCAGGCGCGCGTACGCCGCTCGCAGCGCGCGGGCCGCGAAGCCCGATCCGCGCGAGGAACCCTCCGAGAGCGTCGCACTGACCAGACCGAGGGGAATTCCTCGCTGGCTCGCCACCTCGGTCAGAACCGGCCATACGTCCAGCTTGCTGAACACCAGCGCGGACGGACGCAGGCTGTCGAGCACAACGCGTGCGTCGCCAGCGGTGTCAAAGGGCAAATAGTCGGTGAAGTCGACCACCAGCCCAGTGGCGAACCGCGCGGAACAAGCCGAGAAGAAGGAGTACGCCACCTGCACATAAGGCCGCTCGGCCCCAGCGACCTGGAGAACATGTCGGGCTTGTAGTCCCTCGCCAACCG
>JANNOC010000550.1:0-3144 GCA_031398865.1 Gemmatimonadota bacterium
ACTCCACCATGATCGGCAAGTTCAGCCTCACCGCGTTCCTCGAGGCCGCGCAGACGATCAACCTCACCGACGTGCAGGCCGAGCCGAGCATCGTGACGCTCGACAACAAGCAGGCCGACATCCTCGTCGGTGAAGAAACGCCGATCCGCATCATTGACGTGGGTCAGGGCGGCGGTACGGCGCCCCGTTCCACCGTGCAGTTCAAGGAAAGCGGCATCCGGTTGACGGTGACGCCGCACATCACCAACAATCGCCAGGTGCTCATGCGGCTGCACTCCGAGCGCTCCTTCCTCGCTGCGGCCCCGGGCGACCTGGGCTTCACGATTCAGAAGCAGCGCGCCGACAACGAGCTCCTCGTTGCCGACGGCGAGACCGCGGTCATCGGTGGGCTCACGGTGACGGAAGTCTCGATCTCCAAGACGGGCATTCCCTTCCTCGTGGATCTGCCGCTCATCGGCAGGCTCTTCGGGGTGACCAACAGCCGTGAGTCGAAGCGGGATCTCGTGATCCTCGTGACGCCGCACATCCTGGATGAAGGCGAAGTGGTTCGCTCACGGGAGCCGAATCGCTAGCTTCCAGCAGGACCCACTGTTCACACGAGCCCGGCGTCCGCGTCGGGCTCGTGTGTTTGGAGACCCATGCTTCGATTCACGACGGCAGGAGAGTCGCACGGCCCGGCGCTGGTAAGTGTGCTCGAGGGGATGCCGGCCGGCGTCCCACTGCTCGCGCACGACGTCGACACGGAGCTCGCGCGCCGGCAGCAGGGCTATGGACGCGGCCGCCGCATGCAGATCGAGCGCGATGCGGTGGAATTCCTGGCGGGCGTGCGTCGCGGTGAGACGCTGGGCTCGCCGATCGCGATGCTCGTGCGCAACCGCGATTGGGACAACTGGCGCGATGTGATGGATCCCGCACCGCGGGAAGGCGAGGAGAGCGGGGAGGCGCGCCGGCGTGCGGTCACACGGCCGCGGCCCGGGCACGCCGACATGACCGGGCTGCTCAAGTACGACCGGGAGGACGCGCGCGACATTCTGGAGCGTGCGTCCGCCCGCGAGACCACCGCGCGCGTCGCGGCGGGTGCGGTGTGCCGACGGCTACTTGCGGAGTTCGGCATACAGATCGGCAGCCACGTCGTGCACCTCGGGGGAGTGGACGCCGCCCCGCCGAATCCGCTGCCTGCCGACCTGAACGCGCGCGCTGATGCCTCGCCGCTGCGCACACTGGACCCCACTGCCGAAGCGAAGATGATCGAGGCCATTGATCGCGCCAAGGCGGACGGGAATACGCTAGGCGGCGTGTGCGAAGTCGTGTGCGACGGGCTGCCGGTTGGGCTCGGGTCACACGTCTCCTGGGACCGCAAGCTCGACGCTCGGCTCGCCGCGGCAATGATGTCCATTCCGGCGGTCAAAGGTGTCGAGATTGGCTTGGGCTTCGAGGTCGCGCGCCGGACAGGCGCGGAGGTGCATGACGAGATCGAACGCGTTGTCGCCGCCGACTCGGCGCGCACCGGACACCTGCGGCGCCGAACCAATCGGGCGGGCGGCCTCGAGGGCGGGATGACCAGCGGCGAACCGGTGATTGTGCGCGTGGCGATGAAGCCGATCAGCACATTGATGCGTCCGCTCGCCACCGTGGACGTTCTTACCGGAGAAGGCGCGACGGCCACAGTCGAACGCAGTGACGTGACCGCGGTTCCCGCGATGGGCGTGATCGCCGAAGCCATGGCCGCGTTCGTCTTCGCGCAGGCGCTGCTCGAGAAGCTGGGCGGTGATTCGTTAGGCGAGTGTCGTCGCAACTTCGACGGATACATCGCGCGGGTGGCCGAGCGCATCGGGGAGGGGGAGGGGGAGGGGGACGGGGACGGGGACAGGGGAACGGGGAAAAGGGAACGGGGATCGCTTGGTTAGCGGGGTGAGATCGCGTCATGCCGGTGCCGCCGCGGGCGTCCACCTGGTGCTTGTCGGGCTGCCCGGATCCGGAAAGACGACCGTGGGACGGATGGCGGCGGCGCGGTTGGAGCGGCCGTTCGTGGATCACGACAGCGAGATCGAGCGGCGGGACGGACGCACCGTCGCGCGCATGTTCGAGGAGGCCGGCGAGCCCGCGTTCCGCGCCGCGGAACGTGCCGCCAGCGTGGCGATAGCCGCTGCGCCGAATGCGGTCGTCGCTGCCGGAGGGGGTTGGATGACCAATCCCGGTGTGTCGGCACTTTTGCGTCCACCCGGTCGTATCATCTACCTTGCCGTCACGCCGGAACGGGCGCTGGAGCGCATGGGCGATGCATTACGGTACCGGCCTCTGCTGGCCCGGTCGGTTACGCCGCTGGCGACGCTACGGCATTTGCTCGCGACGCGTGCTGACACGTATGCGACGGCGGATGTCGTAATTGATACCGAAGCGCTTGCCCTTCAACACGTTGTAGAGCGTGTCGCAGCGCTTGGAAGGGAACTATGGAACGCGGAAGGTTAACGGATGGACGAGCGACTCACTACCATACTGGCGACATTGCGGGAGCGCTTCGCGGCGGACGCACGCCTGGAAGACGTCGAGGCCTATCTGTCATCGGAAGGGTACGAGCGGCATCAGATCGGCGAGATTGTCGCGCTCTGGCTCGCCGAATTTCCGGGACGTCGGGCGTCCGTTCGTCCGACGCAGATGACCATGAACTTCCGGGTGCTGGGGCCGCACGAGCGGAGCCGGTTCGCTCCGGACGCGTGGGGCTACCTGTTGGCGCTGAGCGGACGCGGGGTACTGAGTGCGCCCGAGTTGGAACACGTGATCGACCGTGCGTTGACGCACATTGATGGTCAGATCGCTCTGGATGACTTGCGCGTGCTGCTCGAGGGCGCCGGTTTTGGCGACTCGTCAGGCGGCGAGACATCAGGGGCGGACCATGTGACGATACACTAGGGGACCATGGCTTCGAAGAAAGCGAGCAAGGACACAGCAGAGGCGAAACCGGCGCGCAAGCGCGCGTCCACCCGCAAGGCGGCCGGCAGCGCCGCGGCACGGCCGCGGCGGAAGGCCGCCGTCGTCGAGCCGGACGACGATGCGCCGACGGGAACCACGTCGCTCGTCATCGTCGAATCGCCGGCGAAGGCGAAGACCATTGGCAAGTATCTCGGCCGCGGCTATCGGGTAAAG
>JANNOC010000563.1:0-9187 GCA_031398865.1 Gemmatimonadota bacterium
CGCCGGCGACGCCGGAGTCGCGGTGAGGACCCGGTGCGCTACTACCCTCGCCATCGCGTGCATGGGAACGCTCGCGTGCGGTGGCGACGGACGCCGCGTCCTCACCGTGTACTCGCCGCACGGCAAGGACCTGCTGCTCGCCACCGAAACCGCGTTCGAGTCCGCGCACCCGACAATCGACGTACAATGGGTGGACATGGGCTCGCAGGAAGTGCTCGATCGTGTGCGTGCCGAAGCGGCCAATCCGCAGGCTGATGTCTGGTTTGGCGCCCCGGCGGAGGTCTTCGATCGCGCCGCGAAGGAAGGGCTGCTCCAGCCATACACGCCGACGTGGGCATCGCACGTGCCTGACGATGCTCGTGATCCGGATGGACTCTGGTTCGGCACGTACCTCACGCCCGAAGTGATCGCCTACAACAGCGCGGTGGTCAGCGAAGCCGACGCGCCGAAGGATTGGGACGCCGTTCTCGATCCGCGCTGGAAGGGGAAGGTGCTCATTCGTGATCCCATCGCGTCAGGGACCATGCGCGCGATTTTCGGCGCCATGATGGTGCGTTCGATGCAGCAGACCGGCGGCCCCGACTCGGGATACGCCTGGCTGCGACGGCTCGACGCGAACACCAAGGAGTACACGCTCAATCCCACCATCCTGTACCAGAAACTCGGCCGGCAGGAAGGCCTCATCACGCTCTGGGACATGCCGGACATCGCCACGCTCGAAAAGCGCACGGGCATCGCGACGATCAAGTACGTGATTCCGGAGAGCGGAACGCCGCTGCTGGTGGATGGCATCGCCCTCGTGAAGGGCGCGCGGCAACTCGATGCGGCGAAGGCGTACTACGAGTTCGTGACGACGCCCGCGTCGCTGCTGCAGGCGGCCACGCAGTTCCTGCGCATCCCCGCTCGGGATGACATACCGGTGGATTCGCTGCCGGCGTGGGCGCGCGAGGCAAAGCAGCAGATCCGGCCCCTGCCACTCGACCGGAAACTGCTTGCCGACAGCCTCGACAAGTGGATGGCCTACTGGGATTCGCATATCCGGAACCGTTCGCGGTGAGCGCGGGCGCGCTCGCCTTCTCCCATGTGACGCGCCGCTTCGGCTCGCACACGGCGGTGGACGACCTGTCGCTGGACGTCAACCCGGGTGAGTTGCTCGCGCTGGTCGGCGCGTCGGGTTCGGGGAAGACCACGACGTTGCGTATCGCGGCCGGGTACGAGTCGGTGGATAGCGGCACAGTGTCCTTGAACGGAAAAGACATCACGACTCTCCCGCCACAACGCCGGGATTTCGGGATGGTCTTTCAGCACTACGCGCTCTTCCCTCACATGTCGGTGGAGGATAACGTCGGCTTCGGGCTCGAAGCGCGCGGTGTCGCGAAGCGCGCACGTCGCACGCGCGCGCAGGACGCCCTGGCGGCGGTAGGGCTGGCCGGCGCGGGTGGGCGAGCGGTGCAGTCACTTTCCGGCGGCGAGCAGCAGCGTGTCGCGCTCGCGCGTGCCGTGGTGATCGAGCCTCGCGTCCTGCTGCTCGACGAACCGCTCTCCAATCTCGATCCGACGCTCCGGCAATCCATGCGCGACGAGCTGCGCGCGATGCTGCGCCGGCTGCAGGTGACGGCGCTGTTCGTCACTCACGATCAGGAGGACGCCTTCGCGGTCGCGGACCGAGTTGCCGTCCTGCGCCTTGGTCGCCTGCTGCAGGTCGCGTCACCGGAGGAACTGTACGCGCGCCCCGCGAGCCTCGAAGTGGGGCGATTCATCGGTCGCTCCACCATCGTCGAGGCCGAAGATCGCGGCGCGCATGCGGTGATTCGCATTCGCGACGTGGAGCGCACCGTGCCTGTCGTGCGTCCCGCTGACGACGGACGTCCGATACAGGCCGCTCGTCTCGTCCTGCGTCCCGAGCAACTGGCCTTCGCGCCCGAGGATGCGGAGGACGCGTGGACCGGCACCGTGATGGGCCGCCGCTTCACCGGTGCGACGCTACTGTATCGGGTATCGCTGAACGATGGTCTGATCGCCGAAGTGGTGTCGACCGACGCGGGCATTCGCGAGGGCGATCGGGTCGGCGTTCGCATCGCGCGCGGCCCGGTGGCGATGGTGCCCGGGTGAGCCCGACGTCGTCGCGCGCGACGTGGATGCTCGCGCTGCCGATCGGTCTTCTGCTGCTCTGGACGGTCGCCTATCCCAACATAGCCGTCATTGTCGCGAGTTTTGGCGACGGGCTCGCGCACTGGCGCACTTTCGTGGCGAGCCCGGCGGACCGCGAGGCGCTGTGGACGAGCCTCGTCGTTTCTGTCGGATCGGTCGTCGCGGCGACGCTCATCGGAGTTCCGCTCGCCTTCCTGCTCTCCCGCTTCGCCTTTCCGGGACGTCGGATCCTCAGCGCGGTGGCCACGCTGCCGGCGGCGCTTCCACCCCTGGTGGGTGTCGTGGCGTTCCTCTTCCTGTACGGCGAGAGCGGCGTCGTCACGCGCGTCGTGCAACAGGCGCTCGGACTCGAGGCCGCGCCCTGGCGACTGACGGGCGTCTGGGCGATCATCTTCGTGCACGCCTACACGATGTACGTGTACGTCTTTCTGTTCGTCTCGGCGGGGCTCGAGCGCTTCGACACGTCGGTGGAGGACGCGGCGGCGGGTCTGGGCGCAGGGCGCTGGATGCGACTGCGCCGCGTTACCCTCCCTCTGCTGCTGCCGGCGATCACGGGGTCCATGCTGCTGGTTTTCATGAGCTCGTTAGGCTCGTTCTCCGCGCCATATGTCTTTGGCGGCGGATTGCGCGTGCTGTCGACGCAGATCGTGGCGACCCGGCTGAATGGCCAGCTGGGTCTGGCGTACGTCGAGACCACCGTGCTCGCGCTGAGTGCCCTGCTGGCGCTCGCGCTCTACCGCTTCGTCGAGCGTCGCGGGCGGTTTACCGCGATAGGGAAGGGACAAGTCACCCGCGCATCGCTCCGCGGTCGCGCGACGCGCGTCATCGCGCCCGTGCTGGCCGCGGTTCTCGTGGCGATTCTCATCCTGCCGCACGCCATGGTCGCGCTGGTCTCGTTCGCTCGCGACGGTGCGTGGACGACGCAGCTGCTCCCGCCCGAGTACACACTGGACAATTTCCGCCGGCTGGCAACGGACAGCCAGCTATGGCGCCCGATCCGGAACAGCGTGTCCATGGCGGCGATCGCGACGGCGGCGAACGTCGTGGTGTGCTTCATCGCGGGGTACCTCATCGTCCTGCGGCGCTTCCCGGGCCGGCGACTGCTGGAGTTGCTCGTCGCGCTGCCGTGGGCGATTCCAGCGACGGCCATCGCGATCGGCCTCGCCGCAACGTTCAATCGCAACGATCTCCTCACCGGCCGCGTCCTGCTGGTCGGGACGTTCTGGATTCTTCCGCTCGCCTACTTCATACGGGGCGTCCCCGTTGTCGCGAGTGCGGTCGAGAGCTCGCTCCGGCAGATGGATCCGTCGCTCGAGGATGCGGCGCGCGGTCTGGGTGCGTCCTGGTGGCTCGCCATCCGGCGCGTCGTGCTCCCTGCGGCACGACCGGGCCTCGCTGCAGGCGCGATGCTTGCGGCGGTGGCCGCCGTCGGAGAATTCGTGGCGAGCGTGGTGCTGTATACGCACGCGAACCGCCCTATTTCCATCGAGATCCTCGGCCAGCTGCGTGCCTTCGCCTTCGGCACGGCGGCGGCGTACAGCGTGCTGCTCATTGTACTGGTGCTCGCGATCACGCTCGCGGCCCGCTGGACGGAGCAGCGGTTCACGCGCGCCGAGTCGGCGCTTCCCGGATGAGTGTCGGCCGCGCGCACACGGCGATGTCGCATCGGCCGCGCGTCGTGATCATTGGCGCTGGCTTCGCGGGACTGTACGCGGCGCGCGCGCTGCGACATGCGGCCGTGGACCTTACGGTCGTTGATCGCACCAACCACCATGTCTTCCAGCCGTTGTTGTATCAGGTCGCGACGGCCACGCTCGCGCCGAGCGACATCGCCGCTCCGGTGCGGTGGCTGCTTCGCGCGCAGCGCCACACGACCGTCCTTCTGGGTGACGTGACGGCGATCGACGTGACGCGGCGGATGGTGAGCGTGCGGGGAACGGCAACGGCGGATCTCATTTACGATTACCTCATTGTCGCTGGCGGTGCGCGGCATTCGTATTTCGGCCATTCCGGGTGGGAGCAGCACGCACCCGGACTCAAGAGTCTGGATGACGCGCTCGAGATCCGGAGCCGGTTCCTCCTGGCGTTCGAGCGCGCGGAGGCGACGGCGAATGCGGTGGAACGTCGGGCGCTCATGACGTTCGTCGTGGTGGGCGGCGGCCCAACGGGCGTGGAGCTCGCTGGCATGCTTCCGCTCATCGCGCGTCGCGCGCTGCAGAGCGAGTTCCGTCGCATTGATACGCGCGAGTCGAGAATCATTCTCCTCGAGGGCGGAGCGCGATTGCTGGCGTCCTTCCCCGAGTCGTTGTCGCGCGCGGCGACGCGGGATCTGCTGGGCATGGGTGTGGAGGTGCGGACGCAGACCGTTGTGACGCAGGTGACCAGCGCCGGCGTGTGGATCGGCGACGAACACATCGCGGCCAACGTGTTCTGGGCGGCGGGAAACGAAGCCTCGCCACTGGGACGCATGCTCGGTGCGCCGCTGGACCGCAATGGGCGCGTGCTGGTCAACCCCGACCTGTCCATCCCGTCACATCGGGAGGTGTTTGTCGCGGGCGATCTCGCGCACGTGGACGAGGAGACGCGCCCGGTGCCCGCGGTCGCGCCGGCTGCCATGCAGGAAGGCACCACCGCGGCGCGCAACATTCGTCGCGACCTCGAAGGGAAAGCACGCGACGCATTCCGCTACAGGAACAAGGGCGATCTCGCGACGATTGGGCGGCACCGGGCCATCGCCGACTTCGGCCGCCTTCGCATGAGCGGGTTTCTCGCGTGGTGGTTCTGGCTCGTGGTGCACATCATGTATCTGGCGGGGTTTCGTAACCGGCTCAGCGTGCTCATTCAATGGGCGTGGGCATACTTCACCTATCAGCGGGGGGTGCGTCTGATACTCTCCGGGTGGCGCGCGCAGCCTCCCGCCAGCGCCGGCGAGCCGCCCGGAGTTGGAGTGGGTCGCTCGGATCGCGCGGGCAGTGCGTGAGCCCGGGTTTCGAGCGCGACCGTGTTCTCCGTCGATGTCCTGCGTGAGTTGTGGGCAAGGCTCGAACGGAAGCCTGGAACAAACCCACAATGAATGTGTCAACTCACACTTCACATACTTCGGACAACACATGTACCGACTCTCTCCGCTCCTGCTCTCATTCGCGATCGTCGCGTGTGGGAGCGACAAGTCCACCGGTCCGGATGCCGACCGCACCGAATTCAGTTTCAGCGACCCAACAGGGGACACGCTGGCGTTTGCCCCCGGACGCGATCTCGACGTGCACACGGTCAGCGGCTACGTGGACGCCGATTCTCTGATCGTTGCGCTCGAGTTCACGAGTGACATCGCCCCGGCAAGCACCGGCGCGCCGAACTCGCTGTACGGTGTCATCGAGATGGATACGGACGAGAACGGGAACACCGGGTTCTTCCCCCTCACCGACAACTATCGCAGCGACACCGGATTGGGGGTCGAGTTCGCCATCATTCTGGATCTCGACTTCAACGGCAGTACTCGCATCAGCCTGTATGACATTGAGGCGGATGTCGAGCTGCGGGTACCGGCGCGATTCGATGCGCGACGGGTGACGGTGCGCATGCCGCTGTCGTTTCTGGATTCGCCAGACGGCTCGCTCGCGATGGTCGGCTTCGTCGAGAACGTTGCCGGTGCTACCGACGTTCTGCCCAACACAGGGTACTACACGGTGCGACGCACGACCGCCGCGGGACGCGTGAGCACCTTCGCTGTTGCGGCGCCGAGGGCACCCAGTGCGACGCTGCCGCGCTGGAACCGGGACGGACTTCGTCGGATGCCCCTCAATCGCTGATCGGATGCGGCCCGGCACGGCCCCCTGCTGGACCGAGAGAGTCGCGTGGCGCGCAGCGATGCGCGGGGTCGTCACGCTCGCTTTGGCATCCGTGGCGAGTGCATGTGTCGCGCCTCCCGCGACCACGCCGTCTCCTGATCGCCCACGCGCGGCGCCATCAGGCTACGAAGCGATCTCGCTCCTTGGGGATACGCTGCGCGTCGTCCCACTACCCGCGGACACGCGCGCGCGATATGAGCGGCAACTGGCGGAGGCGCGCGCGGCGTTCGAGCGCACTCCCACGAATCGGGACTCCATCATCTGGCTGGGACGGCGACTCGCGTACCTGGGACGCATCCGCGAGGCGATTGACGTCTATACGCGCGGACTCTCACTGCACCCGGACGATCCCTGGCTGCATCGTCATCGCGGGCACCGCCGCATCACGTTGCGTGAACTGGACATCGCGGTAACGGATCTGGAGCGCGCCGCGGCGCTCGTGACGGGACTGCCGGACGAAGTGGAGCCGGACGGTCAGCCGAACGCACGCAACATTCCGATCGGGACGCTGCACTCCAACATCGACTATCATCTCGCGCTCGCCTACTACCTCAAGGGCGACTTTGCGCGCGCACTACCGATCTACCGGCGCGAGTGGGCGGCGGCGCGCAACGACGATCGGCGTGTCTCCATCGCGCACTGGCTGTACATGACCCTTCGCCGGCTTGGCCGCGACGCGGAAGCGGCGGAGGTACTTTCTCCGATCCGGCGCGAGATGGACGTGATCGAGAACCAGACCTACCACCATTTGCTGCTGATGTACAAGGGCGAGATGTCGCCGGACGCCATACTGCCCGCGGATTCGGGTGGCGCTATGTCCGTGGCCGACGCGACCGCGGCGTATGGCGTGGGCAACTGGCTGCTGTACAACGGGCGGCGCGCCGATGCTGAACGGGTTTTCCGGCGCATTCTTGCGGGTCGGCAGTGGGGCGCGTTCGGCTACATCGCGGCGGAGGCAGAGCTCGCAGGGATGCGCTGACGGTCGTGAGGCATTCTGCTCGGTGGCGCGCGCAAGACCACAGCGCGATGAAACGGGGCGGCGGGGTGGGACGTACAGCTGCCATGACCCCATATTGCCAGATCGCGGCCGTCCGGCCGTCCCTTCCGAGGAATCGCTGATGCAGGACAACGCTTTCACGCCTCTTCCCCGCCGCCGCGTTCTACTGGGCAGATTATGATGCAAACCCCACCTGCGACTGGCGCCGGGCAGCTCTTCGTCGACGGCAAGCCCCTGACCGCGCCAGCCGACGTGTATCAGGCGCTGCGAGCGCAGCGGCGCGAGCTGGGAGACCAGCTGTCGGGACTGGAAAACCGGCGCCGCGACTTGTCGGCTCGACTGGACGAATCCAGCAACGGTGCGGATCGCGTCGGGCTGGAAGGGCGGCTCAAGGAGATCGATCAGCGGATCTCCGACATGGACAAGCAGATCGCCGTGTCGGACGCCCAAGTGGCGACGGCAGCGGCGATCCCGGGCGCCGCGATCGAGCCACCCCCACCGCCGCGCGAGGGTCCGCCGGAGGGAGTGTACGTTCTCGGTGGAATGTTCATCGTGGCCGTGCTACTGCCTCTCAGCATCGCCTTCGCGCGCCGCATTTTGCGCCGGGGCGCCTCCATCGTCGCCGCCCTGCCTCACGAGATCGGAGAGCGATTCACCCGGCTCGAGCAGTCGGTGGACTCCATCGCCGTGGAAGTCGAGCGCATCGGCGAAGGGCAGCGTTTCGTGACGCGCCTCTTTGCGGAGCAGGGAATGCCTCGCGCCGTCGGTGCGGGTGCTGCCGAGCCGATCGAGGTGAAAGCACGCGACGCCGCGCCGCACGTTCGTCGCTGACAGCGCGATCCGCGCCTTCGCTGCCGGCTCTCGCGTACTCGTTCGCGAGACGCAGAGCCAGCATCCGTCGCCTATACGTCCAGCCGCGCCTCGAGAAACTCCAGCACTTCGGTCTCGTGCTGGCGCAGCGTCGCGCTACGAGTACGCCGCTCGTGCCACGTTGGCGGACGCGATGGCGGCAACACCGAGCCCTCGAGATATGCCTGGATGAGCGCGGGGTGAATGTAGTATTTCCGGCACACCGAGCGCGTGTTGCCGAGTCTCGCCGCCGTCTGGTCTACCGCGCGCAGGACGTTCCGGTCCGCGTCGCGCTTGTTGCGAGCTGGTCCCACCAGGCGCAGCGCCTCCGCGGCGAGCATCGTACCGGCCCACGTGCGAAAGTCCTTCGCGGTGACGTCGCGCCCGGTGATCTCCCGGAGATACGCGTTCACGTCATCGGCCTCGACGGTCTGACGGCGGCCGGCGTCGTCCAGATACTGGAAGAGCTCCTGTCCCGGGAGATCGCGACAGCTCTGTACGATGTGCGCGATCCGATGATCGGTGACCGATACGGCGTGCGCCATCCCGCTCTTTCCGCGGAAGGTGAAGCGCAGCTCGGGGCCGTCGATCTCCACATGCCGGCGGCGCAGCGTCGTCAGGCCGAACGACTTGTTCGCCTTGGCATATTCGTACGTGCCCACCCGAATGAGCGTACGCTCCAGCAACCAGACGACCGTCGCCATGATCTTGTTGCGCGCGAGGCCGGGGAGCGCGACGTCCTGCTCAACGCGCTCGCGGATCTTCCAGAGCACGTCGCTGAGTGCGAGCATGCGCTGGAATTTCGTTTCGTCCTGACGCTCCCGGAACGCGGGATGGTAGCGGTATTGCTTTCGGCCACGCGCATCGCGCGCGGTCACCTGAAGGTGGCCGTCCAGGAGCGGGCAGATCCACACATCCGTCCATGCGGGCGGGATCACCAGCGACCTGAAACGCCGCAACAGGTCGCTCGAACGGATCACCGCGCCGTCGGGAGCGATGTACGAGAACCCCCGGCCGTGACGCTTGCGGCGAATGCCGGGCATCGCGTCAGAGACGTATTGCAGCCCAGCCGCCTTCGCGGCGCCGATGTAGTCCCCGGTAGCGGGTTGTCCCAAAAAATCTCCTGAGCGCGTGCACTCCGATTAGCCGATGCGCTGTGGGCGCATCGGCGGTCTGTCAGGAGATGGACGGCGGAGCGGGCCGTACGGCAACGCGAAAACCGAACGTACGCCGTAAACTGACCATCTGCCGGGCGCGGCCGCTCGCCCGGAGAACGGCGCAGAGCCGGTCGACGACGACTCGCCGTATCGCGACTAGTTCAGCCGGTCGCGCCCGGCAGATG
>JANNOC010000578.1:0-6074 GCA_031398865.1 Gemmatimonadota bacterium
CCGAGACCCGCCCCAACGCCTCGCCCGAGGCACAGGCAGCGTATGTACTTGTCCCAGGTGATGAATTCCTGTAGGACCATCGTGAGCAGGCCGCTGTCGTTGTAGTGCTTGATGACCTCGTCCATCGTGCGGCAGATGTACACGTCACGCCAGCCGCCACCGTGCGCGTCCTTGAGGACGCAGGGGAGCCCCACGTATTCGATGGCCCCCTTCCAATCCATCGGGAATCTCAGGTTGCGCAGGCTTTCCGTGTGCGAGATGCCCGGGATGTAATCCTTGTTAGGGAGCACGACCGTTTTCGGGCTGACGACGCCGAGGGCGGTGGCCAGCGTCGCATCGAAGAACTTGTCGTCGGCCGACCACATGAACGGATTGTTGACGACCTTCGTGCCTAACAGCGACGCATGCTTGAGATACGCGCGGTAGAAGCCGACTTCGTGCGAGATGCGATCAATGATGACCGCGTACTCGCCGGGCACGCCCATGCGGGTGATGTCCAGCGACACGTACTCGGCCATAACTCCCGCCTTGCGGCGATTGACCTCGTCGAGGAACGCTGGCGGGAAGGACCATTCCCGGCCCACCAGCAGTCCGATCTTCGGTTCCATGCGACGCTCCGTTGATTGCTGTCACAACATAGCGCGGCACGTGAGCGCCGACAGATGTGGAGCCGATGCGACAGCTAGCGGGTTCCGAAGAGCCGATCGCCTGCGTCGCCAAGCCCGGGCAGAATGTAGCCCTGACTGTTGAGCTCCCGATCGAGCGACGCGCAGTAGATCGACACGTCCGGGTGTGTGTCCGCCAGGCGGCGCACGCCTTCCGGCGCGGCGACCAGACACAGGAAGCGGATGCGGGCGGCGCCCGCCCGCTTGAGCGACGAGACCGCGGACACGGCGCTCCCCCCGGTCGCGAGCATGGGATCGAGCACCAGAAAATCGCGCTCCGAGGCGTCGCTAGGCACCTTGAAGTAGTAGTCCACCGGCTCGAGCGTGTCGTGATCGCGATACAGCCCGATGTGTCCGACGCGGGCGCCCGGCACGAGGCGCAGAATCCCCTCCACGAGCCCGAGGCCCGCGCGCAGAATCGGCACCAGCGTGAGCTTCTTGCCACTGACACGAACACCCGAGGTGCGCTCGAGCGGCGTCTCCACGGGCAGTGGCTCCAGCGTCAGGTCCGCCGTCGCTTCGTAGGCCATGAGCATCGCGATCTCCTCCACCAGCTCCTTGAAGATCTTGGTGGGGGTCTCGCGGTTGCGGAGCAGCGTCAACTTGTGCTGGACGAGCGGATGCCGGACGATGGCGAGCGTGGGGAAGGCGGGGGTGGTATCCATGCGGCGGAAGGTACTATTATCACGCGCATGAAAGAATACCAAGCCGCCATTCTCCGTCTCACCATGCGGACCCTCGAGGACGAGGACACGCTCACCGACCTGCTGAACGAGCGCAGCCGGGGCGGGTGGCATCCGGCGCTGATGACGCAGGTCGGCGATCGCGTCACGATTCTGTTCGCGCGGGACGCCAGCGCGGAGTAGCTGGTCGAACTGCACCGTCGCCTCGACGAACTATGTCGTGACGGTGCACGTGCTGGGGCAGGCGCTCAGAGCCTTCTCGGGGTCGTTCACGGGCGCCGGGGTGGGTGGTGGCTCGGGTGTCGCGGAGCGCTGCCCCCAGACGCCGCACGCGGAATTGCGAATCCGCAGTGCGGCATCCACCTTCGATCCGAGCGTTTTCCTTCGAGCGTGTGCCGTCGTGCAAAGCTGACACCGGCGCTGGCCGCTCCCGCAACCTGACCCGGGAGGTCGGATGAAGATCATCGGCATGCTGCTGCTTGGGGTGGTAGCTCTGCAAGGCTGCGCCCCCAACCCTCCGCCGCGCGTCGCTGCACCGCCCGCGTACCTCGACTACTCCGGACGGGACGATGTACTGAGCGGCGGCGTCCGGATGATTCCCGTCACCACGCCCAAGGGCACGTTCCGCGTGTGGACCAAGCGCGTCGGAAACAATCCCACCATGAAGGTCCTCCTGCTGCACGGAGGCCCAGGCGCGACACACGAGTATTTCGAGGCGTTCGACAGCTTCCTCCCCGCGGCTGGCATCGAGTACTACTACTACGATCAGCTGGGATCGTACTACAGCGACCAGCCTGACGCGCCCGACCTGTGGGAGCTCCCCCGCTTCGTGGAGGAAGTGGAACAGGTTCGCCAGGCGTTAGGCCTGGATCGCAGCAACTTCTACCTCCTTGGCCACTCCTGGGGCGGCGCGCTCGCGATCGAGTACGCGCTGAAATACCAGGAACATCTCAGGGGACTCGTCATCTCCAACATGATGGCGAGCATGCCGGCGTATAACGAGTACGCCCGGACGGTGTTGATGCCCGCCATGGACCAATCGGTGCTGGCGGAAGTGAAGCGGCTGGAAGCGGCGGGCGAGTACACCAGCCCGCGCTACATGGAGCTCCTGCTGCCCCACCACTACGTGAAGCACGTCCTGCGCATGCCCGCCGAGTCGTGGCCGGATCCGGTGAATCGCGCCTTCAAGCACCTGAACGCCGCTGTCTACGTTCCGATGCAGGGCCCGAGTGAGTTGGGATTGAGCGGGAAGTTGCTGAACTGGGACCGCACCGCGGACCTCGGCAGAATTACCGTCCCGACGCTGGTGATCGGCGCGCGTTACGACACCATGGATCCAGCCCACATGGAGCGCATGGCCAGTTCCGTGCAGAGAGGACGCTACCTCTACTGTCCGACGGGAAGCCACATGGCGATGTACGACGATCAGCGAACATACGTGAATGGGCTGATCCGCTTCGTCCAGGACGTGGACGCTCGCCGATTCTGATAGCGATCAGTTACCGAGCCTCATGGAAATTCAATTTGCCGGCGCCGCGCGCGAAGTCACCGGCTCCTGCCACATTCTGCGCGCGAACGACCATACCGTGCTTCTCGACTGCGGGATGTTCCAGGGGAAGCGCAGCGAGTCGCGCGACAAGAACGTGCGTCTGCCGCTGCCGGTGGCGGAGATTGACGCAGTCGTTCTCTCGCATGCGCACATAGATCACGCCGGGCGGCTTCCCTTCCTCGTGCGCGAGGGGTACGCGAAACGCATCTTCGTCACCCCGGCCACGCGGGATCTGTGCGCTCTCATGCTCGCCGACTCCGCGCACATTCAGGAAAAGGACGCCGAGTTCCTCGCCAAGCGATCCAGGGAAGTCGCGGAGCCGCTGTACGCGATGCGACACGTCGTGCGCACCATCGAGCTCATGGTAGGCTTTCCGTACTCGACCTGGTTTGACGTCGTCCCCGGTGTCCGCGCGATGTACACGGATGCCGGCCACATCCTCGGCTCGGCGTCCGTGGTCGTCGAGTGCACCGAAAACGGGAAGACGACGCGCCTGGTTTTCTCCGGCGACGTCGGGCGCTCGGGCCTCGCGATCATTCGCGACCCCGATCCGCCGGTGGGGGCGGACGTGGTGATCATGGAGTCCACGTACGGTGACCGCGACCACGAAAGCGTGGACGGCGCGCGCGCGCACCTGGCGCAGGTGATTCGCGACACGGCCGCGCGCGGCGGTCGCGTGCTCATACCGGCGTTTGCGGTCGGTCGCACGCAGGAACTCGTGTACGACCTGCATGTCCTCGGCCGCGAAGGCGCCATCCCCAGGATCCCAATTTTCATCGACAGTCCGCTCGCCATCGATGCGACGGGCATCTTCGCCCAGCACCCCGACATCTTCGATCAGAGCGAAGATCTCGTCCGGAAGGTGCAGGAGCTGTTCCGGTTCGATCGGGTGCAATACACCCGCGACGTGTCGGAGTCGAAGGCGCTGGCTGGACACCGTGGCCCGATCGTCATCATTGCCGCCTCTGGGATGGCGGAGTCGGGGCGCATCCTGCACCATCTCGCCCAGGGCGCAGGAGACCCGCGCAACACCATTCTCGTCGTCGGATTCATGGCGGAGCACACGCTGGGACGGCGTATCGTCGAAAGGAAGCCGGTACTCAAGATCTTTGGCGAGGAGGTGGCGCTACGCGCGCAGGTGGTGATCCTCAACGGCTACAGCGCGCACGCCGATCGTACCGAGCTCGCGTCCTGGCTGGGCCGTGTGCGCGGGACCGAAAGCGCGACGCGGCTGAAGTCCGTGTGGCTGGTGCACGGCGAACCAGCGCCGCAGGATGCGCTCGCGGCCGCGCTGCGCGCGCAGGGATACACCGTCAACGTTGCGATGCCCGGCGACCGGCATACGGTGGGATGACCGTGGACAGAGCGGCGCCTGACGAGCGAGCGGCGCGGCCGGCGACGGAGCGGATACTGCGAGCGACCGTGGAGCGCATTCTCCACAGTGGGGTCGCGCATCTCAGCATGCAGGACGTGGCGACCGCTGCCGGCGTGAGCAAGGGTCTCATCCACTATCACTTCCGCGACAAGAACGCACTGCTGACCCGCGCCATCGAATGGACGGCGGCGGGACTGGTCGCACGGGAGCGGGAAGCACTCGAAGACGTGCCGTCGCACATCGCGGTCGAATCGCTGTGGGGCTGGCTCGAGTCAGAGCTGGACGCGGGGCACTTGCGCGTATTGATCGAACTGGCGCAGGACCCCGATGCGGAGATCCACGCGGCGCTGGCGTCCGCGGCCCGCGCGCGGCGTGCGGCGGCGGCGCTCACGATCGACGCACTCTTTCGACGCCTTTCCCTGCGATCGCGCATTCCGGTGCCGCTGCTCGCGGACGTGTCCGTCGCCTTCATGGATGGTCTCGCGATACAGGCGATGGCCGAGCCGGACGCGAACCAGCGCGTGTCGTTCGATGTGTTCTGGCTTGCGATGTTGAACATGGCCGAGTGAACGTGCCACGCGCTCTCGCATCGCGGCGTTCGCGCAATAGCTTTCGCCGAATGCCGGGAGCACGGCCGTGATGGCGCGACTGATTCGCTGGGGAAGCGGGCTGCTGCTCGTGGCCTGGGTCGCGTCCGTGGTGGCGGTGGTCAGGCAAAGCCGGCGCGACCAGGCGCGCCCCGCGGACGCCATCATCGTCCTCGGCGCGGCGCACTACGTGGGACGTCCGTCGCCTGTTCTCAAGGCCCGGCTGGACCACGCCGTGTCGCTCTGGAAACGCGGGCTCGCGCCTCGCGTCATCCTCACCGGCGGCATCGCCGAAGGGGACACCACGAGCGAAGCCGCCGTGGGCGGGCGGTACGTACGCAAGCAGGGGATCCCGGACTCGGCGATTATCCTCGAAACGCGAGGGCGGACGACGCGCGAGTCCCTGCGCGCGGCGGCGGCACTCATGCGCGCGCGCGGCACGCAGCGCGCCATCCTCGTGAGCGATCCGTTCCACATGCTGCGGCTCCGCATACTTGCGCGACGGCTCGGCATCACGCCGTACACGTCGCCGACGCGCACCAGTCCGATCTCAAAGAGAGCGGGGGAGCAGTGGAGCTACATTCTCGCTGAGTCGGTGAAGGTGCCGCTGGCGATGGTGTTTTAGGATTACTGAAAACTGATGACGGACAACTGACGCCTCGTCCCTCCAGCGGCTTCGCACAGCTGCCCGTCTCTAGCGACGCGGTCCGCCCAACGCCCGCGCGATCCACCCCCAGTATTCCTCGCCGCCGACGTCAACCACGTCGTTATGCCCCGCCCCGCGGACGAGCAGGAACTCGCCTCGGCGCCTGGCCGCGGCGTGCACTTCGTGTCCCATGCGGACGGGGATGAGGTAGTCGCGATTCCCGTGCGTCACCCAGACGGGCGTTTCCAGCAGGCTCACGCGCTCGCGCGTGTCGTAGTGAATGCGTGACAATCCGCTCCAGAGCGTCAGGACCGGGCGCCAGACGAGAAAGCGCGCCATGCTGCGGGCCGATGTGAACGGTGACTGCAGGATGAGCACCGAAGGACGCGCGCCATCGTTGAGCTCCATCGCCAGCTCCGCCGCCACCGCGGTGCCGATGGAGTGCCCGAAAATCGCGATGCCGGAGGGAGCGATCCGCAGCGAATCGGTCGCGAACGCATACGCCGCCCGCGCGTCCTGCTGCAGTCCCGCGTAAGTCGGCGAGCCGGGGAGTCCGTTGTAGCCGCGAA
>JANNOC010000607.1:0-2072 GCA_031398865.1 Gemmatimonadota bacterium
CGCCGGTCGGCTACCTCGAGTTCATCAGCCTGCTCGAAAGCTCGCAGGGAGTCCTGACGGATTCCGGCGGCGTCCAGGAGGAGGCGGCGATCCTGCGCGTCCCCTGCATCACGCTTCGGGAGAACACCGAACGTCCCGTTACCGTGACCCACGGAACGAACGCGGTCGTGGGAACTGACCCCGGCCGGATTCTCGACGCGTGGCGGGCACGTCACACACGGGTCGGCCAGCCGGTGACTCCGCCGCTCTGGGACGGCCACGCGGCGAAGCGAATCGTCGACGTCCTGTTCGACACCTTCGGCCGGCGCTCGGGGCTCAGCCGATCGACCGCTTCGCGCGGCTGAGCGCCGAAGGGCCCCACAGGGTCCGGTGTGCCGGTTCGGTCTGCGTCAGCCGCGCGACGAGCTCCGCCATCCATTCTTCCTTCCATATTCCCTTCAGCCTTGGCCCATTTTTGTCCAGGTTCGACTGCGAAATCGTGAAGAACTTGCACGACCTGCCTGTGCATCCGCCCGGGGATCAGCCCCAACGACGGGCGCGCGTCACCCTCGGAAATGCGATAACGAAGAAAAAATCGAGATCTGTTTGCGCATTTTCATTGAAGCCCGACCAAAGATGCGAGGGTTTGTGGTCGGCCTGATTATTGCTCGCTCCAGAGCGTCCCTCAGCGCAACCGTCTAGAACCCCCTGGAGACCGCCGTGTATTCCAGTCATCGTCTGCGATTCGTGTGCGTGCTCCTGGTCGTCGGTTGGTCGACGCTCGCCCGCGCGCATGGGCCTCTTCACGAGCAGATTGCCGCGATGACCGCACGCATCGCGCGCGATCCGAAGAACGCCCGCTTGTACGCGCAGCGCGGGGAACTCGAGCGTGAGCACGGCCACTACGAGACTGCGCTCCAGGACTTCGCGCAGGCAGAGGCTCTCGAGCCTCGTCTGGAGACCGTGAAATGGAGTCGAACTCGACTGTGGGTGGACGTCGAAGACTGGCCGCGGGCCCGCGCGGCGCTCGACCAGTTTCTCCTGAGTCACCGCGACCACGCGGCGGCGTTTGCACTGCGGGGAAAGGTGTGCGTGAAGCTCGGGCAGTTCGACGCCGCCGTCGAGGATTACTCGCGTGCGCTGGTCCTGCGTCCGAATCCCGACTACTACCTCGAACGAGCACAGGCGCAGGCGGCGAGAGGACCCTCGCTTGTAGAGGCCGCCCTCCGCGGGTTGGACGAGGGCTTGGCGATCCTTGGTCCGGTGATCACTCTCCAGCTTGCGGCGATCGATCTGGAGCTCCGCGCAGGGCGGACAGAAGGCGCCCTGGGGCGTCTCGAGGCGATCACCGACGCGGCCCCGCGCAAGGAAGAATCGCTGGCTCGTCGTGGCGACATCCTGCTGTCGGCCGGACGTCGCGACGAAGCGCGGGTGGCCTACGAAGCCGCGCTGACCGCGCTCCGCACCCTGCCCGAGAGCCGCCGTCGGACGCCTGCCGGCATGAAGCTGGACGAGCGGCTGCGCGGCCACATCACACAATTGGAGTCCCTGCGGTGAGAGCGCGAATCTGGTGTGTTTCGCTGGTCGGCCTGGTGGCGATGAGCCTGTCCGCTCCCGCCGTCGCGCAGACGGTCACGCGCGGACCGTACCTGCAGATGGCCACGCCGACGAGCATCGAGGTTCGCTGGAGGACCAGCTCCACGACCAACAGCTACGTGCGGTACGGGACGACCCAGGCGCAGCTCACTGCAGTCGCGTCTGCTTCGGCGCTGACGACGGAGCACCAGGTGAAACTGACCGGGCTGAAGCCCGGAACCAAGTACTTCTATGCGGTGGGGACGTCGACCACGAACCTGGTGGGCAACGACGCGAAGCACTTTTTTGCTACGTCGCCGACCACGGGAACCGGACAGCCGACGAGAGTCTGGGTCATTGGCGATTCGGGAACCGCAGACGCCAACGCGCGGGCTGTGCGCAACGCGTACTACACCGCCACCGGCAGTCGGTACACCAATCTCCTGCTGATGCTGGGTGACAATGCGTACACGGACGGCACCGACAGCCAGTACCAAGCGGCCGTGTTCGATATGTAC
>JANNOC010000615.1:0-1709 GCA_031398865.1 Gemmatimonadota bacterium
CTTGCGCCTGGGCGGGCGCCGTTGTCAGCAGCAGGCACGCCGCAATGGCGAGCACGCGGAACATCACAGATTTCATAGGGTACGCTCCTGTGAGGATCCCAGGGCTTCAAGTTTCAGACCGTCGCAGCCTGTGCGCCCCAAGCTGCTGCGTAAGCGGCAGATGTGAGCGATCCGCAAATCGGAGGGACCAGACGTCAGGTGTCGCGACCCCGAATTCTGTAATCCTTCTCACGAAGAGCGTGAGCGCGCGCCCATTGCAGAGTGGTCAGTCGGACGCGAAAAGAGTCGTTCGCGCCGGCCGGATGGACTTGAGAACCACTTGGGTATCCCGCCCCAAGTTAACGGACGGTAGGGGTTTACGCCTCTGCGGGTGGGACCGGCATGTCCGTTGCGATTCAACAGCCGGCGGCGTTTGCGCCGGCCAAAAAGGAGGACGGTGATGGTGTCCAGGGGGTTTCGCGTGCGCGGGTTCATCGCGCTGTTGGTGCTGACACTCGGATGGTCAGCGGGTTGCGGCGAGTGGGCGCCGCCCGCACCAACCGCACCCACCGCCGGTTCGGCGGTGTTCGACACGCCGTCGAGCGGCGCAACAGTGACGGGCAGCGTGAAGACGAAGGGCATGAGCGCTTTGACCGCGGCCTCCGTGGGCGCCGCCGCGACACTCCAGGTGACGGTCACGGTCGTCGGGACGACTATTTCGTCGCCCGTGGATGCGTCCGGCCGCTTCATGCTCAAGGGCGTCTCTGCGGGTAGCCTCTCCCTGCGCTTCTCCGGGCCGAACATCGAGGCAACGCTGCAGGTCAGTGCGGTTGATGACCGCGAACTCGTGGACCTGGCGGTGGAGCTGGAAACCCGCTTCGCGCGCATCGAAGCGTCGGTCCGCATCAAGGTGGACAACAGTACCGAGATCGAAGGTGACGTGAGTGCGGTCACGGGGGCGTGTCCGAGCTTGAGCATCGTCGTACACGGCTGGACCCTGAACATGAACGCGACCACCCAGGGTTCCTGCGGCGACGTTCGCATCGGCATCCGCATCAAAATCAAAGGCAACAGGTCGGGCACCGTGATCCTGGTCGTGAAGGTAGAGATTCGCGGCGCCACGACCACCCAACCCAGCGACGACGATGACGACGGCGACGACGACGACGACGACGATTAGTCGTGAGTGGGCTTGGCCTTTCGCCACGCACGACGCTCGACGGCGGAACTCGCCGCAACGGTGCCGACGGCGGGCAGAGGTCGGGCGTGCGACTCGCAGGATGGTGGCGGGACTTTTGGTCTCGCCGCCTCCTTCCGTCGCCTCCAGAGAGCTTCCGCTATAATCCCCCCCGCACCTCGTATTCCTGGAGGCTCTCTGCATGGGGCACTGTCGTGGGATCGGCGTCGGCGTGGCCCTTGTGCTCGCGATCGCCGGCCCATCGCTCGTCGGGCAATCGCAACCACCGGCCGCCAACCCGGGCCCTGGCCCATTTGATGTACTGCATTTCCGCTCGCTGGGTCCCGCCTCGATGTCCGGCCGCATTTCGGACCTCGCTGTCTACGAAGCTAATCCGGCGGTGTTCTACGTCGGCACCGCGCACGGCGGCGTGTGGAAGACCACCAACAACGGGACCACGTTCGAGGCGCAGTTCCAGGATCGCGGGCTGATGTCGATCGGCGACGTCGAGATCTCGCAGAGCAACCCGGATCTGGTCTGGGTCGGCACCGGC
>JANNOC010000644.1:0-4735 GCA_031398865.1 Gemmatimonadota bacterium
GGACAACAAGGACACCGATAGAGATGACGACACGGACACGGACACGGAGCGGAATCGGCGCCGCGGTCGCGTCGTGTGCGTCGACCGGGATAACAACGGCATGTGTGACGACCGGCACCGGCGTGCGGACGTGTGCGTAGACCGCGACAAGGACGGGTTCTGCGACGCCCCGCGGCGGGATAGCGATGACTTCTGTGTGGACCGTGACCACGACGGTCGCTGCGATGGAGGCATCGTCCCACGCCGCTTCCCACAGGCGCTCCCGGAGATGATGAAAGTCGCAGTTATTCGTGACCGCGGCCGCACGGCGGATGTGAATCGCTGGCTCGGCGGTGTGCGTCTTCGCGTACGATTCGCGGATGCGGACAAGAACGGTGTGCCGGAGCGAATCTCCTTTTTCCAGCAGGGCGGTGACCTCCTGCAGTTGTGGCTCGACAAGAATGGCGACGGGCGCGCCGATGAAGTGCAGGTGTTTCAGGACGGCAAGCGAGTTCGAACCATCGGCGGCTAATTCGACTCGTTGGTCGGCATTCACCGCTAAACAGAGTGCGGGCGATCACCGTCCCGGTCTCGGCCTGCCTGGAGGGCAACCACTCCACACCTTGACCATCAAAGGAAATGCTGCTAAGATAGGATTAGTGGCGCCTAAAGATGTGTTTCTGCGAGACTAATTCGAGGATCTTCCAATGGCGTTGCCTTGCCCGATTCGCCCGCTTGCGGTAACCCTGCCTCAAGCCGTTTTCAGCAACACGCCGCGAGTGCGACGCTGCGCTCACACAGTGCTGTTGTTTGGCGCACTGCTCCTCGTGCCCATACGCGAGGCGCTCGCGAACCGTATCCCGTACTTTGCCAGAAAATACAACGTCGCGTGCAGCCAGTGCCACGTGTCCGTGCCCAGGCTGAATGCGTTCGGCGCCGAGTTTCTCGCCCGCGGATACCAAATGGCTCCGGGCTCGAACCTCGTCCCGCGGCGCACTATCCCTCTGGCCGTCTGGATTAGTGCGCGTTCCGATTCTCGTCCTCCGGGCGCCGTGAGTGATGAGCATGTGCGTGCCTACCTCAACCGCATCGAGATCATCTCGGGTGGGGTCATCGCGCCGCGGCTTTCGTACTTCGTGGAATGGAGGCCGGTGAGTCAGGAGTCACGCGGCAATGGCACCCTGAGAGACCGATCCGGGCGCTTCGAAGACATCTTCGTCGTGGCATCGCAGCGCAATGTGTCGCTTACCGTCGGACAGTTCCGACAGCTCGATCAGGTGGACGTGTCGAGGCGGCTCGGGATCAGCGAACCCCTTGCTCTCTCCGCGTCGCTGCCTGGGCGCGGCGGAGGCAGTGCCCGTGAACGATCGCTCCGCTCGTTCGCCCCCTCAGGGCGTTCCCCCTCGGTGCGGCTCGCGTGGCTGCGACCCGTCCAGGGATGGAACTGGACGGCGGCGGCCGCGCTGCCGATTCCGGGTGAGCTTTCGATCCCTCTCAACGACGAGGCTCGCATCGAGGCGAGCAACGAGATCGAGTGGCGGCCCAAAGGTGTCTTTGCGGAGTCGTATCTTCGCCGCGGCCCGATGTCGCTCGGCGTCCACGGATTCTACGACGATGCCGACCGCTACCTGGCAAACGCGCTCGCCACCGGCCAGCTCTCGTCGTTCTACTGGACGGGTGTCGGCGGTGCGGCCAGAACTGGCGGCGTACTCGCCGGGCGATGGTCCATCGAGGGAGAGTACATCCCGCATCGCTTCGCCGGCGTCGGTGGGCGCGTCGAGGACCGGGCCGGCGACGGTGCCGACGCCGCGTTGCTTCCATATGTCAATTTCAGTTTCCCGGCGACCAGGTATACGATCCGGTTGACGCTCGAGCGGCGGTTCCAGCGCGCGAGGAGTGCAACGTTCATCGAGCTGGGAACGGTATTCTGAGCAAGTCGCCGGAACCACCGCCGACACAGCAGACGATACGACGGTTTGGTCTCCGTGAGTGACAGCGAGAGTTGTTTTTCGATCTCCTCTCCGGGAGACGCGCGACGACAGATAATTAGACTCAGCTAGCTCAGCCGACTCCGTGTCAGCGCGAGAGAGCTAACGCAGGCGAACAACCGAAGCGGGCCTCGTCGTAATTTTTGAGTGCCCTCCATGCAGGCGAGTCGTGCTAAGCCGCCTGTATCGCCTCGATGCACCGCTGCTCCGGTGCGATACGGGGTAGCGGATGATCAGCGCATGGCACACTGGCCGAACGCCTTCGGGCGTAAGGGATTGGCCATGCCACGCCGCGCGGGCATCCTGGTCTGCCCCCTGCCTTACAAGCTGGCACGCCTTCTAGTCACCGGACTCGTCGGGCATAGACCGATGTCTGGAACGGTCGTCCGCGTAAGGCAGCGTGACGGGGGGCGCTCGCGATTCGTCAAACTGATGACGCGCGCAAGTGACAGCTGGCAAGCCACGCAACGACGCACCCACAATGGAGATTCTCATGAACTCGTTTAAGATTGTTCTCTCAAGTCTCATCGTCGCGACCGCGCTCGGCTGCGGCGGCAGCGACAGTGCGGGACCGGCGACAAGACGCAACGATCCAGGCATCGGCTCGTCGACTCTGCGGGTCGTCGCGGAAGTCGAGGCACAGGACGTACCAGGCGGATTCATCACGGATTTCGAGGTGAGCATCCGCGACGGGCTCGGGCAGCGCGTTTCAGGTGCGACCGTCACCTTTAGAAATGCCGCGCTCGGCACAGTCACGCTTCAGGAGACGGCTCCCGGATCTGGCGAGTACTTCGCCGGTCGCCTCTCATTCCCGTCGGGGGACTTCCGTCTCGACGTTGTGCGCGGAACGGATCGGGTGAGCAGAGTTGTGGTCGGTGGCCCGGGCGTTCATGCGATCACCTCGCCGACCAGGAACTCCACGGTCACGGCGAACCAGGCGTTGAGGCTGACCTGGACCCGCCCCGCCGAGGCGAAGTCCGCCGAAGTGGAGACGAACGATTTCGGGCCGGCACTGATACCCGATGCCGGCGTGTACACCATCCCGGCCGCGGAAAACCCGTCAACGAACGATCAGCGTATCCGCGTGTACCGCTACAACGAAGTGGATATTGCCGGCGGTCTGACCGGGTCGCGCATGCGCGTGGAGGTGCGCAACACGGTGGAGCCGGTGATCGTCCGGTAGGGGGACCCGAGGGTGACTTTTGCGTGAGAACGGCGCGGTCGGAAACTCGACCGCGCCGTTCTCGCTGTTAGCGGGTGTGGCCATCCCCGACCCTGAAAAATCCAGGAAGCGATACCGGAATCTTGCCCGTCACCGGCGCCTGACCGAGCAGCACGCGCGCCGCCGCGCGTTCGAGGGCGTCGCTCACACCATAGGTCACGAGGTAGCCGTCGGCGTGGGGTATCTGCCGGATCAGATAGGGATTCCCCAAAGCCACGACAATCACGGATCTGCGCAGCGCCACCGAGTCCATCCACGCGGCGATTCGCTGGGGAATGGCAAATCGCCCCTCACCCTCGACCCGACGCACATAGGCGGCGATCACCACGACGTCACTCGAATCCGCGAGGCGCCCGACCGACGCGAGCAGATCTGCTGTCGCCCCGGGCGTGAGCCGGGTGACTATGGTCGCTGGAGATGCGGAGCTGCTCTGCTTCGCCACGCCGGCGGCGCCATCGCCCGTCCGTCCCACTGGCGCTCTGCCCGTCCGAAGGGCGACGCCAAGAATGCGTCCCGCCCGAATCTCCGTTTCCGGCGCGTATTGGACGACCAGCACGCGGCCGTCCCGTCTTAGCGGCACCAGTTTATCCGTATCGCGGATGAGCGTGACAGCCCGCTGCGCGATGCTCACGGCCGTCGCCCGATGTTCCGGCGTACCGACGATGTCGCGCAGGGCGCTGAGTGACACGAAGCGTGATACGGCGAGTCCCGATCGCGCTTTCAGTGCGAGCACACGCCGCGCTGCGCTGTCGATGCGCGCCCGTGTGATCTCACCGCGCTGCACCGCGGCGACGACACCGTCGATCGCCCGGGACGGATCACGCGTCTTGAGCAGAATGTTCGCGCCCGCCTTCACCGCGAGCACGGAGCTCTGCTCCGTCGTGTAGCCCTCGCCGATCCCTTCCATCGTCATCGCGTCGGTGATCGTCGTCCCCACGAAGTGCAGGCTGTCACGCAGCAGAGTTGTCAGGATCTTCGGCGACAGTGTGGCCGGCACCGAGCTTTCGTCGATCGCGGGAAGCGCGAAATGTCCGGTCATCACGAGCGCGGCCCCCGCGCGGATGGCTGCTCGGAACGGCACCAGCTCGACGCTGTCGAGTCGCGCTCTCGACGCCGAAATCACGGGGAAGCCCACATGCGAGTCCACGTCCGTGTCGCCGTGACCCGGAAAGTGTTTCGCGGTGGCGAGCATCCCGGCGTCCTGTGTCCCGCGCACGAATCCCTCGCTCAGCCGCCCCACGCGCTCCGGGTTCTCGCCGAACGAGCGCGTGTTGATCACGGGGTTCGCGGGATTGTTGCTGACGTCGACCGTGGGAGCGAAGTTGATGTGAATCCCCGCGGCACGACCTTCCAGCGCGATGATTCGCGCGGCGTCGTATGCGTCTTCCTCACGCCCGGTGGCGGCGATCGCCATCGCGGACGGCAATACCGTCGCCCCGCCGGCATCCAGCATGTAGTGAGAGAAGAGCCCACCCTCGAGACGGCCGAGTCCGGGCTCCAGATCGGCGCCGACAATCAGGGGCACGCGTGCGCGGCCCTGCAGATC
>JANNOC010000651.1:0-1662 GCA_031398865.1 Gemmatimonadota bacterium
CCGCTCCGAACTGCAGGAAAAGTTCGGCCGCATCCTGGTGCCGATGGAAGAAGTGGTCGAGCTCAAGAACGGCAAGAAGTCGGTCAGCGAGCGGCGTTTCTTCCCCGGCTATGTGCTGGTCGAGATGGAAATGGCCGACGACACCTGGCACCTGGTCAAGCACACCAGCAAGGTCACCGGTTTCGTCGGCGGGGCCAAGAACCGCCCCTCGCCGATCTCCGAAGCCGAAGTGCTGAAGATCGTGCATCAAATGCAAGAGGGCGTCGAGAAGCCGCGCCCCAAGGTGCAGTGGGAAGTGGGCGAACTGGTGCGCGTCAAGGAAGGCCCGTTCACCGACTTCAACGGCGCGGTGGAAGACGTCAACTACGACAAGTCCAAGGTGCGCGTGTCGGTGACGATTTTCGGTCGTGCGACCGGGGTGGAACTGGACTTCTCGCAGGTCGAGAAGGTCTGACGAACTTGGTTCGGCAGAGCTTCCGTCGATCCGTTCTTGTGTTGGACGAATGTTGAGACAAGAGGTTTGAAGTGCCCGGCGGGGCGCGAGCGGGGTACGAACCTTGCTCATTCCCGCCCGTTGCTGCCGGTGACGAGACACCGGCACGAGGAGCGAAGGTACGCCTGAGCACCCGCGCCAAATTGGTGTCCACGAGCGCGGCTCGCCGCTCGTAGGCAAACGACGCTACCGCGCCAGCCGTGTACGCGCCGATCCCCGGCAGCGCGCGGAGCTCGTCAGGCGTCTCCGGAAGCGCGGCTGACGGTGAGCGCGTGACACTGCGCGCGAGGCGATGCAGGTTGCGCGCGCGTGCGTAATACCCCAGGCCGCTCCACGCCTCGCACACCTTCCGCGGCGGCGCCGCCGCGACGCTATCAAGCGTTGGGAAGCGCTCGAGGAACTCGTGGTAGCGCGGCTCGACCCGCGCGACCGGGGTCTGCTGCAGCATCAGCTCCGACACGAGTACGTGGTACGGGTCCCGCGTGCGCCGCCACGGGAGGTCGCGCGCGTTCGCGCGATACCACACACGCAGCGCGCGCGCGAACGCCAGCCTCTGTTCGCGCGGAATTGCCGGCGCAGCGGCGCCCGGATCCCGCGAGCGCACACTCACGGGCGAGGCATCGTGCCGAGGAAGAGGCCCTCCACGATGCCAATCCTGTGTGCGAGGAACATTCCGAACGCCACACTCAGAGCGCCGGACGCGAGACGCACCGTGCGCTGCACGCGCACTCCACTGGTGGCGCGCGAGCCCAGCCTCGCGAGTGGAACCGCGAGGCCCGCCGTGATGAGCATCATCCCCACGATCGTCCCGATGCAGAAGATGACCAGCGAGGCGGTTGCCCAGCGCGCGTCGTCCACCATCCCGACCGCCAGAAGCACCGCTCCGCCCGAGCCAGCCAGCCCGTGCACCGTGCCGACTATGAATGGCCGGGCGGTCGCCGCGGGATCGCTCCGTTCCGCAGGCGCGGGTCGCAGGTTGAGCACACCGAGCAGAATGAGCATCAGCGCGACGGCAAACTCGAGCGACAGCCCCACGCGCGCGGGGATCGAGAGTTTGAGCAGAATGATCGTGCCCCCGACGATCAGGATCGTCGTCGTGTGCCCGAGTCCCCACAGCAGTCCGACCCGAACGGCACCGCGCACGGTCCCGAGCCGGGTCGCGATCGCGG
>JANNOC010000659.1:0-1901 GCA_031398865.1 Gemmatimonadota bacterium
GCCCCGCTCATCACGTTCGGCAAAATCAGATACTGGTTAGTGCCATTAAACCGAACGACGGGATGGCCATTGATTGCGTTTGCCGAGACACTTGGCTGCTCACTCCCGGCGAGCTGCACCGCATGGTTGCAACAAGGACTACTCCTGCCTTAACGGCTACTGCCCGAGCTTCGTCACCATCGAGGGCGACGCGCGGCCGCGCAGGCGTACAGTCCCCGCCGAGGCCGTCGCCGTCGGCAACCTGCCGAGCGTGCCGCGGGCCGATCTCGAACAGCCGTTCAACATCCTCATCACCGGGATCGGCGGCACCGGCGTCATCACGGTGGGCGCGCTGATCGCCACCGCTGCTCATCTCGACGGACAAGGCGCCCTCGCGCTCGACATGACCGGCATGGCGCAGAAGGGGGGGGCAGTCACCTCGCATGTCCGCATCGCGGCGTGCGCCGAACACTTGTACGCGCCGCGGGTGGCGAGCTGCGAAGCCGACCTGGTGCTGGGCTGTGACATGCTTGTCGCCGGCGCCGCCGAAGCGCTTTCGACGATGCGCCGCGGACGCACCCTGGCCGTGATCAACACCGCCGTAGCCATGACCGGCGATTTCACCCGGAATCCTGACCTTAGCCTGCCGCAAGCGGCGATGCAGGAATCGATCCGTGCCGCCTGCGGCGAAGGCCGCGCCGAATTCATCGATGCCGGAGGGCTCGCCACCGCGCTGCTTGGCGACTCGATCGCGGCTAACATGTTCCTGCTGGGCTACGCTTGGCAGAAGGGTGCGGTCCCGGTATCGGCCGAGGCCCTCGAACGGGCGATCGAATTAAACGGCGCTGCGGTCGAAAGCAACTTGATGAGCCTGCGCCTGGGGCGGCGCGCGGCGCATGATCTCGCGGCTGTCACGCAGCTCGCATTCCCTCCCGAGGCGAGGCCCGCGAGCCGGCGCATGTCGCATGACCTCAACGAGATGCTCGCTCGCCGGGTTGAGTTCCTTACGCGCTATCAGGACGCCCGCTATGCCGAACGCTACCGAGCGCTCGTGCAGCGGGTGCGTGCAGTGGAGCGCCCGGTCGCGGATGGCGATCGGCTTGCAATCGCGGTCGCCGGCAGCTATTTCAAGCTGCTCGCGTGCAAGGACGAGTACGAAGTCGCGCGGCTCTATACCGACGGCGAGTTCGCCGAGCGTCTGCAGCAGACGTTCGAAGGCGACTATCGGGTCGTGTTCCACTTTGCACCGACTTGGCTGGCCGGTGACGGCGAAGGCGGCGCGCGTCCACGTAAGCGCGCCTTCGGTCCGTGGATGCTGCGGGTGTTGCGGTTGCTCGCACGCGGCAAGGCATTGCGCGGCAGTCTACTCGATCCGTTTCGCTACGGTTCCGATCGTCGGGACGAACGCGACTGGATCGCGGCGTACGAGCGTGCCGTCGACGAAATGCTCGCCTGCCTGCGTGGCGCAAACTATGCGCTAGCAGTGCAGATTGCCGCCGTACCCGAATCGATCCGCGGATACGGTCATGTGCGGCTGCGCAATTCCGCGGCCGCACGCAAGACCATTTCCGCCCTGATCTCCGAGTTCAGAACCGCGACTGTTGTGTAGCGGCACGATCGCCGGAGTAATGTCAGACGCACTCACGCTTGGTGCCCTCGTCTTTCGCTTGGAGGGCGAACTTCGCGACGAAGGAGACTGCCATGAAAGACCGCCTTGCCATCGTCACCGGCGCGGGTTCCGGTATCGGATACGCCACCGCGCTCGCGCTCGCGAGCCGTGGGGCCCGAATCGCCGCGATCGATATCGATGCCGACTCGGCCAGCGCGACGGCCGACTCAATACGCAAAGCCGGTGGCGTCGCTGCAAGCTATCGTGCGGATGTTTCCCGCGCCGCCGAGGTCCACGCCGCCTTGACGGCAGC
>JANNOC010000695.1:0-2872 GCA_031398865.1 Gemmatimonadota bacterium
CCGCGATCGAGACTATTTCTACCTGTGGAGCTTCTCCGCCTGGGGAGTGTGGGCAGCGCTCGGTCTGCTTTTCGTGTGGGAGTCCATCGCCGCCGCCTTCGGCGCCGATCAGATCCGCTACGGCAGCGAGACCGTGGAGCAGCCGCATCGCCGCAGCTGGGCACTCGCGTCCCCCATTCTGGTGCTCGCCTTCATTCCGCTGTTCGCGAACTGGACATCCGCGTCGCGCGCCGGCGAGACAGACACCCGTGATTTCGCGTACGACCTCCTGAATTCCGTCGAGCCGTACGGCATTCTCGTCACCGTCGGCGATAACGACACCTTCCCGCTGTGGTACGCGCAGGAGGTGGAGGGCATCCGGCGAGACGTCACGGTCGCAAACACCTCGCTGCTCAATACCGACTGGTACACGAGGCAGATGCTGCGCCGGCCGGTCGAGGAATACGACGCCGCCAAGGGGCCCGCGGTGTATCGCGGCAAGACGTGGAAGAAGCCGAACGGTCCGCCCCTGCGTCTGACCATGGAAGAGGCGGACGCCGTGCCGCTCGGCGTGGAGCTGCGCGAGCCGCAGGTTTTTCGCCAGTCGGGAATCGAGGCAACCATCCAGCCGCGCTTGCTCACGCGCGCGGATTTCTTCGTGCTCCGGATGATCATGGACGCCTTCCCCGACCGCCCCATGTACTTCAGCCGGACGTCGGGTGGCTACGGTCAGGAGCTCGGCTTGTCACCCTACCTGCTCACGCAGGGGCTCGCGCGCAAACTGCTGCCGTACATGCCCACGCCGAGCAAGGACACGCTGCTGCTCGCCGGGGAAGGCTTTGTGGATGTACAGCGGACGCACACGCTCTGGCGCGATGTGTTCGAGGCCACCAAGTCCATCCCGAAGAAGGGCGACTGGGTGGACCGCGCGTCAGTCGGCATTCCATACCTGTACGTAACGACCGGGATCGTGCTGGGAGAGTCGCTCGCGCGGAACGGCGACGCCGCTGCCGCGGATCGGGTGCTCGCCAGCACGGAAGAGATCGCGAAAGCGACCCGGTTGACGGAGTTCACCTCACTGCGCCAAACGCTCCCCGGTGGCCTGTTCCGAGACCAGCCACCGAGCGTGCCCGTCGAGTCAGGAGCGGCACCGGCGCGGCCGTAGCGGGCACTGTTGCGCGCCTCACAGCGCACACCCATTTTCCGAATGACCAGGAGGGCTAGTCCTAATTGGTAAGGCAGCGGTCTTGAAAACCGCCGGGCGCAAGCCCTTGGGGGTTCGAATCCCTCGCCCTCCGCCTGTTGTAGCACAACACCTGGGACGAACGCACGCAGATCTCAGAGGAACGGCGTCTGCCAATGGTCTGCCGGAAGCAGACCCATCGATGGCTGGTTCAGGGGAGGACAAACTCCATCCAGATACTGCCTCGGACACCGTACCACGAAGCAAGTGTGTGAACAGCCCGCCCGCGTAGCGTCACGCCGGCGGGCTGGCCTTTCATGGACAGGTTCTCGAGCGTACTAGGGCGCGCAGGTGCCGGAACTGGGACCCGCCAAATCCGAGCCCGCCTTGACCCGGCAACCGATTGTCGTCGTCTTGCCGGCGGTGTCAGTGACCTTGAGCGTCACCGTGTAGAACGCGGGCGCGTCGTATTCGTTATTGCTCCGCTGTCCAGTATCGGTGCGGCCGTCGCCGAAGTTCCAGTCGAAGCGTGAAATGCCTTTGTCATCACTGGACGTCGTCGCATCGAAGTCGCAGTCTTGATCGCTGCAAGTCCATGTATAGCGCGCCACCGGCGGCGCATCGGCCGCTGCCGCGGCCGTTGTGGCGCTCGCCGTGTTCGAGTACGCCGAATTGCCGCCGACGTTCCTCGCGCGTACCCGATAGCTGAAGCTCGTGCTCGCCGCGAGACCGGTATTCGAGAACGTCGTGACGTTCGCGCCCACCGTCGCGACCTCGACGAACGCCGTGCACCCCGCGCCGGTGCAGCGCTCGATTCGGAAGTTGTCCTCGTTGGTCGAGTTGTCTACCCACGACAGGTTGACCTGCGACGCACCCGCCGCCGTCGCAGCCAGCGCGCTCGGCGCTGCCGGCGCGGGCGGTGGTGGTGGTGGCGGCCCGGCACTGATGAAGCCGGTATACAGAAAAAGGTTCGGCGTGCCCCTGTCCCGGCTGCGCGAGTGCAGCGTGATCGTGTTTGCCGTCCCATTCGACTTGAGCGCAGTGGCAACCGCAGCCGGAGTCGCCGTCGGGGTGCCCTGGAGGTAGAGCGCCGCAGCGCCCGCAACATGCGGCGTCGCCATCGAGGTGCCGCTGATCGTGTTAGTGGCGACGTCGCTCGTGTACCATGCGGAGGTGATCGATGATCCCGGTGCGAGGATGTCGACGCAGGTGCCGTAGTTCGAGAACGATGATTCCGCGTCGCTGATCGTCGTTGAGCCCACGGTTAGCGCCTCGGCCGTGCGCGCAGGTGACCGCGTGCAGGCATCGATCGGCGTGCCAAAAAAGTCACCATTTCCCGCCGCGAGCGCGTATGTGACACCTGCCGCGATCGAATTGCGCACCGCTTGATCCAATGTGGCTGATGCGCCTCCGCCCAGCGACATATTCGCTACGGCCGGCTTCACATGGTTCGCGGTCACCCAGTCGATGCCGGCTATCACGCCGGCCGTCGACCCGCTGCCGCCGCAATCCAGCACGCGCACCGCGAACAGATTTACGTTCTTGGCCACCCCGAAACTGTAAAAAAGGCTAAGACTCAATGGGGAGAACATAAATTATCATTTAATGAACGATTAAAAAGAGAATTTGAAGATTTTATGAGAAAGGCACGCACTGATTATAAAGAATTGATGCAGCACAATGGACTACTAAAAATATAAGCCCCATGAA
>JANNOC010000713.1:0-1554 GCA_031398865.1 Gemmatimonadota bacterium
TGTCGGCCTCGGCCCGTCGGGATTTACCCTCGCCCACCACCTCATGAACGACGGCCACCGCGTATTTGCCCTCGACGGCCTGAAAATAGAGCCCCTGCCTGGCACGCTCTCGGGCGTGGATGCGCATGGCGTGCGGGTAGCGTTCGAGCCGGTGCGCGATCTGCGCGAGCTGGTCGAGCCGCTGGAAGACCGCGTCATGGCGGGATTCGGCGGTGTCGCCGAATACGGCATCACGGTGCGCTGGGACAAGAACTTCTTGAAGGTGATCCGCCTGCTGCTGGAGCGGCGTGCGGCGTTTTCGATGTTCGGCGGCGTGCGCTTTGGCGGCACCCTGACCTTGGAGGACGCGTGGGCCATGGGCTTCGACCACGTCGCGCTGTGCGTGGGCGCCGGGCGCCCTACCGTGCTCGACATTCCGAACGGACTGGCGCGCGGCGTGCGCGCGGCTTCGGACTTTCTCATGGCGCTGCAGCTCACCGGTGCCGCCAAGGCGGACTCGATCGCCAGCATGCAGCTGCGACTGCCGGTGGTAGTGATCGGTGGGGGCTTGACCGCGATCGACACTGCGACCGAGTCGCTCGCCTACTACGTGGTGCAGGTCGACAAAGTCCTCCTGCGCTACGAGACCCTGGCGCACGAGATCGGTGAGGACGCGATCCGCGAGACCTGGGACGATCAGGAGCGCGAGATCGCCGAGGAGTACCTCGCGCACGCGCGCGCGATCCGCGACGAGCGCGCCGCGGCCGCTACCGCCGGGCGTGTGGCGCGCATCCTGGAACTGCTACAGCACTGGGGCGGGGTCACGATTGCCTACCGGCGGCGCCTAATCGACAGTCCGTCCTACACCTTGAACCACGAGGAGGTGGAAAAGGCGCTGGAGGAAGGCGTGGTGTTCGCCGAGGGCCTCGTGCCGCTCGCGGTCGATGTCGACAACTACGGCGCGACGCGCGGCGTGCGCTTCCGCGTCGAGCCCGGCGGCGCGGAGAAGCGGCTGCCGGCGCACACGGTGTTCGTCGCCGCGGGTACGCAGCCCAATACCGTGCTCGCGCGCGAGGACGCGACCCACATCGTGCTCGATGGCAAATACTTCGCCGCCTGCGATGAGAGCGGCGCACCAGTGAAGCCGCAGTTCTCGACCTCCAAGCCGGGTACGCCCGAAGTCCTGTTGTCGCGCTCGGTCGATGGGCGCTTCGTCAGCTTTTTCGGCGACGTGCATCCCTCCTACTTCGGCAACGTCGTGAAGGCCATGGGCTCGGCCAAACAGGGCTACCCCGTCGTGAGCCGGGTCCTTGCGCAGCGGCCCGCGGCTTCGTCACTCGATGACGCGGCCTTTGGCTCGCACCTGGATGACGTACTGCGAGCCTCGGTGCACGCGGTCAGGCGGCTCACTCCGACCATTGTCGAAGTCATCGTGCGCGCGCCGCTCGCCGCGCGACGTTTCGAGCCCGGCCAGTTCTATCGCTTGCAGAACTACGAGACACTGGCGCCGCTCGCAAGCGCCACGCGCATGCAAATGGAGGGCCTTGCCCTCACCGGCGCCTGGGTCGATCGCGA
>JANNOC010000715.1:0-2229 GCA_031398865.1 Gemmatimonadota bacterium
GAGCGCGCTTTGCACATGTTGCTTGAGTTCTTTGTCTGTCATCGTCTTGAGTTCTTTGTCTGTCATGGTGATGCCTCCAATAGAGCTGACGTGTTTACTCGCGCCGTCCCGGCCGGCGCCCAATCCAGCCGACAGCCCAGCCAAGAACCAACCCGACCCCGAGCGCCATGCCCACGGCTCCTAGCGGCTGGCGCCTCACACGGTGGACGCCCTCATCTTTGAGCTCCGCGAGTTCCTCGACGCCGCGCTTGACCGACGTGATCGCCCGCTTTGCGGCGTGAACGCCGTCGTCGACCGGGTCGGTCGCAGGGGACTTGAGCCATCGCGCCTGGTGTGAACGATTCGCCGCCTGGCGACATGCGTCCACAACTCGATCGCGGATACTCGCGTGGCTTGGTGCCTCGGATGTTTCGACGGTGGCGGATGTCATGGCAGTCTTCCCCGGAATCGCTTGCAGGGTAGTGAACGAGCGTGCAATATACCGGCCGGCTGTCCGCCCGCGGCAAATGCTCAGCTACCTCCGCGCGGTCGGCCCGCGTCTCCGAGCGACGCCCGACACCCGCCTGCCAAGAGTGCGACTTGCTCGAGGACTCTCGCGAGACCGGTTCGACGCGTTCTTTGGTAATCACGCGTGCCGTCAGGGCCACTGACGGGCCACCGGCTGAACTGCCGGATTCCCCGGAAGTGTTTGACGTTTCGGCGGCCGTGTGGACCGGAGGCGGGCGCGAGGCGGGAACTATTCCCGGTGGTCTGGGGGAAACTCCCCGATCAGGATGGTTTCGCGAGCTTGAACTTCTCGACGCGGTAGCGGATCTCGAAGCCAATCTCATGAACTGGGCACTGAAGGAGCAACGGCAACAAGTCGCGCGGCAGACCCCTTGCAGATCAAGCGGTCGACGCTCGGCGACCGGATCCGTCGCTTGGCCACGGTGGATGGAACGGGACTCGCGATGGCTGGGCGCGTTGGCAGACGTTCTGAACGAACACGGAGTACGTGCGTGTCAAGAAGCGACATCTGGGACTTCGGGCGATCCAGGAGCGGCTGGCGATCCGTCACACACGCTGGCGGAGCGTTCGGCGTCGAACGCCTGGTCCTGTGGATGCGCCGTCACCGCCCATGGATATCGATCGCTCTTTGGTCGAGCGTCGTCACCGCGTTCGCGACCGTTGAAATTCGAACCTCGTGGCTCCAATCGCGCCTTCTGACTGCACTCGGCCAGCAACTGGTCTACCACGTGGAGCGCGGTGCGGGGCCGACGCTTCACGCGCCTCGGGGCCCATACGACGAGCGGCTCGGCTACTCGCATCTGCAGGATTATCTGCCAAGGCTTTCGGCGCGTGGTTTTGACGTGATTGCGCACGCGCGTGCCTCGCGGATCTTTTCTGGACTGACAGCGCTCGGACTCCCCGTCGTCTATCACGAGAAGACCCAAACCGGCCTCTCGATGCTGGATCGGCACGATGAACCGCTGTTCACCGCTCGCTATCCGACGCGTGTGTACCGGCGTTTCGAAGAGATCCCGCCGCTCGTCCTTCACACGCTGCTGTTCATCGAGAACCGTGAACTGCTCGAGTCGGCGAGCACGTCCCGCAATCCGGCGATCGAATGGGACCGACTCGCTGGCGCCGCTTTCGGCCTTGGACTTCACGCAGTGGATCCGAGGCATCAGGTCAGTGGCGGCAGCACGCTGATGACACAGCTCGAGAAACTGCGCCATTCGCCAGGCGGACGCACCGCCTCGATGGCGGAGAAGGGTCGCCAGCTGATCGCCGCTTCGCTCACCGCGTATCTCGATGGCACAAACACGGCCGCCGTCCGCCGTCGGGTCGCACGCGACTACCTGAACTCGCTTCCACTGGGCGCCATCGCTGGCCACGGCGAGGTCACGGGGCTCGCAGACGGACTGTGGGCGTGGTTCGGTGCCGATTTCGACGCGGTCAACCGCGTGCTCGGGAGCTCCGCGACATCACGGGCAGAGGCGTCGGGGAATGAAGAGCAGGCGCGTGCATACCGCGAAGTACTGACGCTCCTGCTCGCGATCAAGAAACCCTCGGTCTATCTCCCCGCCGGCGTCCCCTCACTCAATACCCGGGTCGATCGATATCTGAGGACGCTGGCCGATGCGGGCGTCGTCTCGCCCGCGCTGCGCGACGAAGCCCTTCGCGTGCGCGTGACCCCTCGACACGAGATCCCGCCACAGGTGATTCCGTTCGTGGACCGTAAGGCCG
>JANNOC010000719.1:0-21054 GCA_031398865.1 Gemmatimonadota bacterium
GTGCACGGACGTCGCCACCGTCAGCAGCGCCAGCGAAGCGATGATACTCCGAGAAAGCAGAACGGCGGCTCGGATACCGCGCGTGTGAGCGACACGCTGAATCATGCGGCGTTTCCTCCGGGAAAGCGGAGCGATGCCTGCACATAACGAGGCAGGGGCAGTGTCACGTGCGCCGCCACCGGGTGACGGCACCCGCTGCCATAATACGACGGGCACCGGATGCGTCAAGACTTGAGGAAGGAGTGCGGGCGGAATGGCAGTCGGAACACCGAGCGCTCAGGTGTCAGTTGTCAGTCATGAGTGGTCGGTTGTCGGTCACCGAACACCGACCTTGCCTGACGACTCACAAACTGCCCACTGACCACTCGGTCTTCCCGCCGCCGCGCACAACCCTCACCCACTCCGCCGGCACATTGCCGTCGCCGACGCGGGGCACTCCCCCTGGAATTCCTTCGTCTCGCGCACCGCGGTCGGCACATCCTCGCGCGCGACGACCTCGAAGCCGAAGCTCGGAAAGTAGCGCTCCGCGGACGTCGTGAGCAGATACAGCGCAGGAATGCCGCCTGCTTCGGCGTCCGCAATCACGCGCGTGACGAGCGCGCGTCCGAGCCCCCGCGAGCGCCACTCGGGCACAACGGCAACGGAGCGCAGTAGCGCGTTCTCGCGGCAGACTTCGAGGCCGGCAACGCCAACCAGCGCCGACCCGCTTTCGGCGATCGTGAAGTTGGGCAGAGCCTCGGCCACGCCGGCCAATGGAAGGCCGGACGCAGTGAGCAACTGTTCGATCGCCGCCAAGTCGGCTGTGCGTGCCGGACGCAGTGTTGCGTCCGGTGCCGCGGAGATGTCCATCGGAGCAACTCCTCCCTACTCGAGTGATAACGGTACGCTGGGAACGGGGATCTGGAAACGGGGAGCGGGGAGCGGGGAAAGCGTCAGACGCGCGTGATTCCGGCGGTGCCCGGCTTCGTTCCGCGAATAAATGCGGCACCAACGCGGCCAGCGACCTCTCGCGCAATGCGATCGGCATCGAGACCGGTGTGGGTCAGGAACGCTACCGCGTCCTCGACCTCATACCTTCGTGTGAACTCCACGCTCGTCTCCTCGAACCCCGCCTCGCTGAGCAGCGCCAGGAACTCGTGGTCTGCAAGCGCCCCAGCGACACAGCCGACCCAGAGCTCCGTGCTGCGCTTCACGTCCGCTGGTAGCTCGCCTCGTACGACCACGTCGGACACGGCCAGACGCCCACCGGGCTTGAGGACGCGGAACGCTTCAGCGAGTACCGAGCGCTTGTCGCCCGAAAGATTGATCACGCAGTTTGAAATGATGACATCCACCGTGTCGGAGGGAAGTGGAATGTCTTCGATGCGCCCTCGCAGGAACTCCACATTCGCGACCCCCGCCTCGTGGGCGTTCCGCCGCGCGAGCTCCAGCATGTCGTCGGTCATGTCCAGCCCGTATGCCTTGCCACTTGGTCCGACGCGACGCGCGGATAACAGCACGTCGATGCCGCCGCCGGAACCAAGATCAAGAACGATCTCTCCCGCGTTGAGCTGAGCGAGCGCCGTGGGGTTGCCGCAGCCGAGCGATGCGAGCACCGCGGCCTCGGGAAGCTCGTCCGTTTCTCCCCGGGCGTAAAGGTTCGACGTGATGGGATCCACCGTGCCATCGAACGCCGTCGCGCCGCAGCACGAACTGACCGGCCCGCAGCAGGATGCGCCCGTCGCCTTCGCTTCGGCGACGCCGTCGAGCACGCGTCGGGCGGCGGCGCCGTACTTCTCGCGGACCGTCGCCGCGAGTGCCTCGCCAACGGCGGGCGCGGCGATGGTCGCGGTCGGCGCCGCATCTGGCTCATTGCAGCAGCCGGATGCGCAACACGCGCCGGCGCCGGTCTCGTCAGATTGGAAAGGCAGGGTCGGCATTGTCATGTTCCTCATCAATAATTATTGATGCGTTGCTGAAATGAAGGCGCGGAGCCATCGCGACGCGCTTATCCGCAACAGGGACCGGTAGAACGAGAGCGAACTTTGAGCTTGGACGGCTGGAGACTCACCGCGACATCATGCAGCTCGGTGAGCGCCTCTGGGGCGATGCTGTAGTACGACCAGCGGCCCTCCTTCCGATCGGTCACAAGCCCCGAATCGCGCAGCACTTTGAGGTGAAAGGACAGCCTCGACTGCGCGGCATCCAGATCCGTCTGCAGATCACACACACAGCGCTCCCCGTTCTGCAGCGTCTCGAGGATACCGAGACGCGTCTCGTCGGAGAGCGCGTGAAACAGCTGCGCCGCGCGGGTCAGGTCGGTGTCAGGACTTGTCACACCTGACTATACATCAACTAATATTGATTTGGCAAGGATAGGAGACTCGGAGCCAAAGGCAGCCGGAAGGGGATCTTCCTCTGCCCCCGCACAACCCTCACCTACTCACCCGCAGAATCTGCCCGTCCTTCGCATCAGTCAGCAGATACACCAGACCATCCGGTCCCTGCTGCACGTCCCGAATGCGCGAGCTCAATTCCCCGAGATACCGCTCTTCGCGTGTGACGCGTCCGTTCTCGAGCGTCAACCGGACCAGTGCGCCCGGGTTCATCGAGCCCACAAGAATGCTGCCCTTCCAACCAGGGATCGCGGCGCCGGTATAGAACACCATACCCGAGGGCGCGATGACCGGGTCCCAGTAATACACGGGCTGCTCCATCCCGGCCTTCCGTGTTCCCTCACCGATCTTGTCACCCGAGTAGTCCACGCCGTACGTGATCACCGGCCAACCGTAGTTCTTCCCCGCCTGCGGATGATTCAGCTCGTCCCCGCCTCGCGCGCCGTGCTCGATGGTCCACAGCTGTCCGGTCTCCGGGTGTAGCGCAGCCGCCTGCACGTTGCGGTGACCGTACGACCAGATCTCGGGGCGTGCGCCGTCTCGCCCCACGAACGGATTGTCGCGCGGCACGGTGCCGTCCGGATGGATGCGGACGACCTTGCCCATGCCCATGTCCAGCTCCTGCGCACGCTCGCGATAACCCATGCGATCGCCCTGCGTGATGAACAGCATGCCATCACTCGCGAACACGAGCCGCGATCCGTAGTGCCCGCCACCACGCACCTTGGGCTCCTGCCGGTAGATCACCTTCACGTCTTCGAGGCCCGCGGCGCCGAGTCGGCCACGCGCCGCCGCGGTGCCGGCCATCTCGCTGCCTTCTCCCGGCTCCGCGTAGGTGAGATACACGAGCTGGTTGTCCGCGAACTTCGGATCGATTGCGACGTCGAGCAGCCCGCCCTGGCCGCGCGCAAACACCGCGGGCACCCCACTGAGCGGCTGCGAAAGTCGTCCATCCGTCCCGACGATGCGAAGCCGACCCGGACGCTCGGTCACCAGCATGCGGCCGTCAGGGAGAAATGCCAGTCCCCACGGGTGTTCGAGTCCCCGCGCGACGGTTTCCGCGCGCACGACGCCGCTCGTGGACGACGGGGTGGGGGATCGGTCCGGTGACGCCTGCGTCGATTCGCCCTGCTGCGCGCCCGACGACCCGCCGTTCTGCGCCGCCTTCGAGTCTCCATCCTGCACAGGCGCCGACTGACACGCCCAGATGCCGGCCACCAGCCACCCCTGCAACAAAACCCGCCGCATACGTCTCTCCTTCGGAGTCTGACATGAACGTGCGGAGGCGAGATACCACTCCGCAGATCGCCACGTGCTGACGTTAACGATTGGTCACCAGCAGTGTAAGAACCGCGCCTACCCGCGACAGTTGCACGCATTATCTTCTGCGAACGAACGCTGGGCGATGCCACGTCGTGTTCGACTCAACTCTCGCGCCCGGATCGTTCGGCTGACCTTCGCGTTGACCTCACGGGATCGCATGCCCGCTGGCACCGCCTCGCTCTCGGCGCGGGATCGCTACGTCGCCTTTCGCCGCTCACAGCCACCGGCACCGCGGCTCACGCGACGCACGGTTGCGGCGCGCGGTCTCGACTTCGCCGTCTTCCTGTCGCCGGAAGTCCGCGGCGCGACGCCGATGCTGTGCGTCAACGGTGGTCTGATCTACGATCACAAGCTGCTGTGGACCGCGCTCGCGCCACTCGCGCTCAAACGTCAACTCATTCTGTACGATCAGCGCGGCCGGGGGGCGACGCCTCCACCGCCGGGCGCGCGCGCCGCCCGCATCGAACACGACGCGGGGGACATTCCCGCGCTGCGACAGGCGCTCGGCCTTGGTGTGTGGGACGTGTTGGGCCACTCCTGGGGATGCGGCATCGCGATGCTCGGGGCGGAGCGGGATCAGCCAGCGGTGCGTCGGCTGGTGCTCGTGGACCCGGTCGGCGCAACGGGCGAGTGGATGCCCGCCTTGCACGGCGCCGCACTCGAGCGGCTCAGCGTGAGTGCGCGCACGCCACTGCACCGTTTTGGTGCCGCCGTCTCCAGCGACGATCCCGCGGAGCACAGCGCGTACTCCCGCGCGCTCTACCCAGCGTGGTTCGCCGATGGGGCGCTGGCCGCCATGTTCTCTCCCCCAAGATCCGAGAGCGCCGTCGGTGCCGCGGTGGCGGGCCAGCTGCGCCGCGACGGGTACGATTGGCGGCCGCTATTGCGGTCGCTTCGGACACCGACGCTGGTGGTGCACGGCGCTGCGGACCTCATCCCGGAGCAGGTCGCGCGGGATCTTGTCGAGCTGCTGCCGAACGCTCGGCTGGAGCTCATTCGGGAATCCGGCCACATGCCGTTCTGGGAAGCACCTACCGTCTTTTTCCCCCTTGTGGACGCGTTCCTCGCGCAGCCGTGAAGCACCTGACGAGCGCGCGCGCCGAGTCCCCACTCGCCGGCCTCACGCTGGTCGTGGCGTTCCTCGGGGCCGTAGCGTGGGGCGACTACCTCTCGCGCGCGCCAGCACAGGCGAACGCCGCCCGGCGCGCGTCCGGCCATTCGCCTAACGATTCGGCGAGGCTGTCGCGCTCCGGTTCGCTTAGGCGCCGCGCGCGCGCCGACGCGGGCGCGCTGTCCGCCGACAGCGGCACCTACCTCGCCGATCTGCTCCGCGGCCACGACTCCACGCTCACGCGCTGGCCCGTCCGCGCCGAGGTGCCACTCACGGTGTGGATCCAGCCGCACAGCAACGTGCCGAACTGGAGCACAAACCTCGTCGCAGCGGTAACCGACGCCTTCGCGGACTGGGAGGCGACCGGCATTCCTGTGCGCTTCCGGTTTGCGGACGACTCACTCGCGGCCGATATCACCGTGCGGTGGATTGACCGCTTCGACGAGCCGATCAGCGGGATGACCGCGTGGACGCGCGACGACGCATGGTGGATCACCGATGCCCGCGTCACGCTGGCAGTGCATCAGCGACACGGCCCCACGCTCGACGCCGAGGCGATGCGAGCGCTCGCGCTGCATGAAATCGGACACGTACTCGGCCTGGATCACCCCGGCGATAGCACGTACATCATGTCGCCTCGCGTTCGTGTGCGTGCGCTCACCAGCGGGGACCGCGCGACCATCCGCCGATTGTACCAGTTGCCGCCCGGCCGGGCGGTTTCCCCATGAAGCGCGCCGATCTCGCGCTCACGGGCATCGTTGCCATACTCGCGATCTTTGTCGCGGTCCAGGCAATTGGGACGCTAGCACGCCGCACATCCATCAGCGCGACCGTGGCGGAGATTCCCGAGCGGGGTCAGGCGGCTGGTTTCAGCGAAAGGCCCGCGCGAACTGCTGCGCGGGATCCGGGTACGACGGTGTCCGAAGCGTTACTCGCGCCTGAGAGCGATGTTTCCGTGATGCACGAGCGGCGTCGCATGGAAGCGAAGCGGTTGCTCGCGCTGCGGTCGGGAGGGACATACATCGCGGAGATGCTGGCGAGCTACGATTCCACGATCGTGCGCTGGCCCGACCGCGGCGGAAGACCGCTGCGCATCTGGATCCAACCCGCGCCGGGGCTCGTGGACTGGCGGGCGGATTATCCCGCGGACGCGCGCGCCGCGTTCCTGATGTGGGAGAACGCCACGACCGCCGTCCGCTTTTCCTTCGTGGCCGATTCCGCATCGTCGGAAGTTCCGCTCGTCTGGATAGATCGTTTTTCGGAAGACGCCCGCATTGGCAATACTCGCGTCCGCGGCGCGGGTGGCGAGATCCTCGGTGCAATCATCACGGTGGCGCTGCATACGCATGAGGGTCGCGTACTCCCGCCGGAGGTCGTAGCGATGACGCTGCGCCATGAGGTCGGCCACCTGCTCGGGCTCACGCACACGGCTGACACCTCCAGTATCATGCAGCCCCGACCGTCACCGCGTCCCGTGTCCGACAGCGATCGCGCCACCCTCCGTCTGTTGTATTCACTGCACCCTGGATCTCTCAAGGCGAACCCTGCGGTCACACAGCGCTGACGCTCGCAGGGACCTGTTCTTGCTCCTCGCGCCCTACCTGACCTCCACGATCTCCTGACACCATGGCCGAACCACAGCGAGTGAGCGGCAGCTCGAAATCCGAACCAAAGCGAGCGAGCGGCAGCTCGAAATCCGCAGACGCATACGATATCGCCATCGTTGGCGGCGGCCCTGCCGGCCTCACCGCCGCGCTCTGGAGCGCCCGCTATCTCCACTCCGTTGTGCTCGTGGACTCGGGGGATCCTCGCAACTGGGACACGCGCGGCATCAATGGCTATCTCGGTCTTCCCGATATCCGGCCGGCTCAACTGCGTGAGCGTGGACGCGATAGTTGTCGCGCGCTCGGCGTGGAGCTCGTGGACGGTTGTGTCGGAGACGTTGTCGCTGAAGCCGAGGATCGTTTCCGGCTGACCCTCGGCGACGGCAGTTACTATGTCGGGCGCCGGATCTTGCTCGCCTTCGGACTCAAAGACGAGTGGCCCGAGATTCAGGGGCTGGAGCGCGTGTATGGCGACACGGCACACGTCTGCCCCGACTGTGATGGCTTCGAGGCGAGGGGGTGCAAAACCGTGGTCATCGGCGCCGGCAAGCGAGCGGTGTCCATGGCGTTGGCGCTCAAGACGTGGACGCCGCACATCGTCATTTGCACCAACGGCGCGCCTGCTGACCTGGACACGGAGCTGCTCGCCAAGCTCGATCATCTCAACGTGCCGTTGATCGCACAGAAGGTCGAGCGCGCCCACAGTGCGGGCGGGCGCGTCACCGCTCTCGAGTTCACCGGTGGCATGATGCTCGACTGCGAGCGGCTGTTCTTCACGCTCGGGCAGTATGCCGCGGACAACCTGGGCGTGCAGTTGAAATGCAAACGTGATGCGCTCGGCCGGATCGAGAGCGATCAACGATGCAATACGTCCGTGCCGAACGTCTTCGTTGCCGGCGACATCGTTCCAGGACCCCAGGTGGCGCTCGTCGCCGCGGGCAGCGGGGCGATCGCCGCCATGGCGATGCACCGTTCGCTGTTGCCGGAGGACCTCCGGATCGAGTAATCGGCGTTGAACTTCCGCGCTCCTTAACGGATGTTTCAGTGGACGCAGGGCCGGCCGGCATTCTCGCAGCAGGAGGCTCCATGGCAAGCCGCCGTCTGCAGAGCTACGCGACGCCCGACATCACGGTCACGTTCGATCCGACGCGCTGCATCCACGCCGCCGAATGCGTGCGGTCGAGGCCGCGTCCGATCCCGCGCAGATTCGCGTGGTCGAGCGCGGCCCGTTGTACGTTCGCGGCGCTGTGCGAGTCACCCTCGAAAGTGGTGAAATCGTGAACACCGGCGCCCGTGTCGCCCTTTGCCGTTGCGGGGCGTCGCGCGCGCAGCCGTTCTGCGACGGCAGTCACGTGCGCGTCAGTTTTCTGGACCCGGTCAGTCGAGATGAGCGTCGCGCGGGCACGGGCGAGGTGAAACGCTGATGGTGTGCCACATCTTCGTCGACGGAGTGGCGTCTCGATGACGACGCCCGGCCCAGCATCCCTCTCGGCTGCACTCGATCAGCGCACGGCCGAGGGCGAGCTATACGTGAAGCTCCCCGACGACGCCGTTCGCTGCGTCGCATGCGGACATCGCTGCCTCGTCAAGGACGGTCGGCGCGGCATCTGCAAAGTGCGCTTCAACACAGGCGGCACGCTGTACGTCCCGCGGAACTATGTCGCCGCGCTGCAATGCGACCCCGTCGAGAAGAAGCCGTTCTTTCACGTGTTGCCCGGCGCGAACGCGCTCACCTTCGGCATGCTCGGCTGCGACTTTCACTGCGGCTACTGCCAGAACTGGGTGACGAGCCAGACGCTGCGGGACGATCGTGCGGGGGTGAATCCGATTGACCTCACCGCGTCGCAGCTGGTGGATCAGGCCGCACGGTTCGACGGGCGACTCGTGGTCAGTTCGTACAACGAGCCGCTGATCACGAGCGAGTGGGCGGTGGAGGTGTTTCAGGTCGCACGGGCACGCGGGCTCGTCACTGGCTTCGTCTCGAATGGTAACGCGACCGCGGAGGCGCTCGACTATGTGCGTCCGCACGCCGACTGCTACAAAATCGACCTCAAGACGATGAATGACCGCCACTACCGCCAGTTAGGCGGCGTGCTGCAGCACGTGCTCGACTCGATCCGCATGGTGCACGAGCGCGGCTTCTGGCTGGAAGTGCTCACCCTCGTGATCCCGGGCTTCTCCTCGGACCACGGGGAGCTGCGCGCGGCGGCGGAGTATGTCGCGAGCGTGGACCGCGACATTCCGTGGCACGTCACCGCCTTCCATGAAGACTACAAGTTCAGCGGCATGGGAAACACCACGGTGGATCACCTGCTGCGCGCCTGCGAGATCGGCCGTGAGGCGGGGCTCAACTACGTGTACGCGGGGAATCTGCCCGGCCGTGTGGGCGAGTGGGAGCACACGCGCTGTCCCCGCTGCGACACCCGGCTCATCGGGCGGCACGGCTATCAGATTCTCGAGAACCGCCTCACGAGCGATGGACGCTGCCCATCGTGCGCGACCGCGATTCCCGGCCTGTGGACCAACCCCCGTGGGTCGAGCACGCCATCCCGCGGTCACGGCTGGATCCAGCCGGTCGCGGTGCGTTAGGCGGACGTCCGCATCCCGGACCGCGCGAGCGTCACCACTTCAGCGTCAGTTCCCTCGTGGCGTTCTTGCGGAGCACCACCAGGGGCAGTGAGCGCGTTTCGCCGGTGGCGGCGCGTCGCACCGCGCGCTGGAAGCTGGCGGGCGAGGTGACGGCGTCGCCCGCACAGCGCACGATCAGATCGCCACCGCGCAGACCAGCGCGCTCCGCCGGCGAGCCACGCGCAACGTTCACCACCAGGACGCCTTCGGAGCTCCCGAAGTACTCGCGCAGCCCCTCGTTCAACCTCGATACCTGCGCGCCAGCAATCACCATGATGGTGGCGCCGTCGCTGGTCGCCAGTACCGGCCCGATGGGATCCAGCGCGATCAGCGGCTCAGCCGGCTCCACCGGGGCGCGCGGCGGCTGCGGAGCGCGTCCCGGACGCGGCGTGCGCGGAGGAAGCGGCACCGATGGCGCCGTCATATATACATACGGCTCAGCATCCACGACGACGACCGGCTGGGCGAGCGCGGCCGGGCGACGCGCAACCGTGACCACCGCCTCGCGCACTCTGCCGCGGTTTCGCAGTCGGACACGAACAATGGAACCGGGCTGGAGCATCCGCGTCAGAGAGATGCTGCGCTCGCGAATATCCCTCCCGTTGTAAGCCAGGATGGTGTCTCCCGCCACGATTCCGGCGCGCGCCGCGGGCGACTCGATCTCGACCGACTCCACCACGGGATACTCGAAGTGGTGCACGACAGCTTCGTCGGTACGCTCTTCCCACATCGCCTCGCCGCTGTAGTTCACTCCCATGTACCCGGGAGGCACCGGCGGCATGAAGCTGAACTGGAACTTCATGCGCTTCTGCAGCGAGTCCAGCCCAAGCACCAGATGGCGCATGTTCGGATCCACGAGCAATCGATCGCCGGCGCGTTCCCGCAGCAGCGACTCTACCCGATCCAGCTGGAGCGCGGTCTGCTTCCGCTGCGGGTCCATCTGCCGCAGCGCCGAATCCGTCGCGCGCAACGCCTGCGCCATCTGCGGATCTCGCTGATTGCGCATCGCCTCCACAAGCACGCGCAGCCGATCGATCTCCGCGCGATACACCCGCAGGCGGACCTCGGAAGAAGAATCCTCGCACGTCTTGCAGGGACGATCCTGCGCGGCGAGCGGACGCGAAGGCGCGGCGAACGCCGCCGCGAGTAGGACGGCGGCGAGCAGCATCGTCCGCCCCGTCGAAACGCTGTTCGTCACCACTGCATTCCCTCCCACAGTGCTCGCACCTCTCAATACCGGCTCAACTGTGTCCCGACCGGGAGCGCGGTGTTCAACTGCCGAAGCGTCGCCTCACGCGCACCGACGGTCGCCAGGTAATAGCGATTGATCACGGGATCGTGCGGCGCGTCATACAGCGCTTCACGCGTGGCCTGCATCACGCCATCGAGCGCGACGAGACGCGTGCGGTACACCGAGGAGCTATCCACCTCACCCGCCGTTCCTTCACGCTCGCCGAGGTACGCGATGGCTTGCTGGTACTCACGCGCGGAGCGCGCGAGTACCGCAAGCGCCTCCTCCCGCGTTCCGAACCGCTGCAGCGTGTCGGTCACCGGATTGGCGCCGAGCGGCAATGCGCTCGCCGATTGCATCGCGACCGGTTCGGTGCCCCCTCCGCCCGCACTGATGCGCCCGGCGAGCGCACCCGTCAGCAGCAACAACGCCGCCGCGGCGACGCGCATCCCGGTCGATCCCATCGCACCCCAGTGCCGCTCCGGACGCGCGCTCGCAATCAGGCCTTCCGCGCGCAGTGCGGGAGCCAGCGAGTCCCACCGCGAGAGCGGCATCGCGGTAATGTCGCGTTCGGCGGTCGTGAGCGACAGCAGCGAGGCGTGCGCCGCCCGCTCGCGCGCGCAGACGGCGCAGGCGGCGAGGTGCGCGCACTCCGCATCGGTCGGCTCGGTGTCGGCGAGCTCGGCGAGACGCTCAACAGGCAGGTGTGACATGTGCTCGATCCATGCCGGCTCGTTGTACATCGACCACGTGCGCGAGCAGCCGGCGAAGCTTCGCGCGTGCCTTGAACAATTGCGACTTGGAGCCACCAGGCGTGATGCCCAACTCCTCGGCGATTTCTTCGTGCGTATATCCTTCCACATCGTGCAACAGGAACACCGTCCGTGCTCCCGGCGACAGCCGCGCCGCCGCTTCCTCGATGGATGCCGCAAGCAGCATCCGTTCCCCGTCGTGCGCCACGCTGGCACTGTCGTCCTCGATATCCACCTCGATGCGCTCCAGGCGGCGTACCCGGCGCAGGGCGTTCAGCGTGCGATTCACGGCAATGCGATGCGCCCACGTTCCAAACAACGAGTCCCCGCGATACGTCGGCAGCGCGCGAAAGATCTGGATCCACACGTCCTGCGCGATGTCCGCTGCCGTATCCGCATCCCCAACCAGTCGCCGCACGACGGCGTCAATGTGCGGCGCGTGCTGCGTCCACAGGGAACGCAGCGCTCGCTCATCGCCGTCGATGGCGCGCTGGATGAGGTGCGGGTCTGTTCCCATGCTCGCTGTGGTGTTGGTCACGCGCCTCGGGCGTAGGGTTTACACGTCGGCAGACTCATCCGTGCAGTCAATTCGGCATATAGACAGTATAACGCCGCTAATGCGCCATAAACTGGTAGCCGCAGCCTGATTTCCCGCCTCGGGCAAATGCAAGGGTGACTTACGCAAGTCCTTGCTCGTCATGATTTAAGACACAGTGACCCGAACCGGAACTTCCACGGTAACGGCGTGGTAGACTGAATATGTCCGCGTGCGGGCCAACGAGCCAGCAGACCGGCGCCTAGCCAGCACGCGGAATGCATTACACTTGCCGAGCTCGGTCAGCGCCAGCGCTGGCCGTGCGCTTCCTTGTCGCCCCTGGAGTTGCCGTTGTACACCCTCCTGCTTGCCGCCACCATCGCATTGGCACCCAGCGATGGGCTGCCTAACAAGGCGCCCAAATCGGTGGGCATGTCGGCGCGCCGTCTCGAGGCGATTGATCGAGTCGTCGCCCGTGGCGTCAAGGCGGGTGGCTACCCCGGCGCCGCCGTCGTCGTGGGCCGCAAGGGCGCAGCCGTGTGGGAGCGTGCCTTCGGGCGGCTGAGCTGGGGCAACAAGAGCGACCGCGTCATCGCGGATCGCACGATCTACGACCTCGCGTCGCTCACGAAGGTGGTGGGCCTGACGACAGCGGTCATGCTGCTGTACGACGAAGGACGCATCGTGCTGGACGCGCCCGTGGCGACGTACCTGCCGGCGTTCAGCGGCGACTACAAGGATTCCGTCACCATTCGGCAGCTCCTCACGCATCGCTCGGGCCTTCCGTCGGGGCGCGACCTCTGGCGCATCGCCGCGAATCCGCAGGAGGCGCGACTCGCGATCATCGATACGCCGTTGGTCTGCAAGCCGGACATGTGCTTCATCTACTCCGATCTGGGCGCGAGCCTCCTGGGCATGGTCGTGGAGACCGTCTCCGGACAGGGACTCGATGTCTTTCTGCACGACCGCGTCTTCGGTCCGCTCGGCATGACCGACACGTTCTTCCGCCCCGATCCGTCGCTCGCGCCCCGCATCGCCCCAACGGAGCTCACTCCTCCGCGCGGCTATCCGCTGCGCGGCGAAGTGCATGACGAGAATGCCTACGCACTGGGCGGCGTTGCCGGTCACGCGGGGCTCTTCAGCACGGCCGCGGATCTCTCCATCTTCGCGCAGATGATGCTCAACGGCGGCGAGTATGACGGGGTGCGCATCATGAGCGACTCCGTCGTCGCGCTGTTTACCGCGCGCGCGGCGGGCACGCGTGCGCTCGGCTGGGACACCGCGGACGGCGATGGCGGCTCGGGACGCTACCTCAGCGGACGCGCGTTCGGGCACACGGGCTACACCGGCACCTCCATCTGGATTGATCCGGAACGGGAGATGTTCGTCGTGTTGCTGACCAATCGCGTCCATGCCGCGCGCGCGCGCCGGCCCGCCAAGGTGATTTCCGACGTGCGTGCCGATCTCTCGGACGCCGCGGCGCTGGCCGTGCTTGACGGACCCGATGGCGTCATCGCGATGCCCGCGTCCTTCCGCGCCGATAAGGCCATCGGGTGGAATCGTCCGGAGCGCGCCGTGCGGTCGCGGAGCGCACGCTATCGTCGCGCGTCGGCCGCGCGCGCACGCGCCGCTGCCGCACGCCGCGCGAAGGCCAGGAAGGCATCGAGTGCCAAGGCAGGCGCCAGCACGCGGGGCAAGAGTGTCGCAAAGCCCTCCGCCGCGAAGGCCGGTAGTGCGGCCAGAAGCGGTGCGGCGAAGGGTGCGCGCCCGGCATCGGGGAAGACGTCCACCAGGTCGCGCGCGCGAAGCTAGCCTCCGATACCGGGCGCCGCGGCGCTTGGCTCGCTTGCTCCGTGACTGCGCGCTGGTGATCTTCCACTCAGCAATGAGATGGGAGCATCCATGACAGACCGCAGCGTTCCATCCGATAGCACTCTCTCGCCCACAGCGCACGACGCGCCTGACGAATCCCCTGACAGCGCGTTGGCCGCCGACGTTTCACCCGGCGCGAACGGCGTGAGCGAGGACCAGGTGAAGGCGGCGTTGCGAAAGGTGAAGGATCCCGATCTCAATCTGAACATTATTGATCTCGGACTGGTGTACGCTATCCGCGTGGACGGATCCGCCGCCGAGATCGACATGAGCCTCACGTCGCCAGGGTGTCCGTCCGGCCCGGAGATCATGACGGCCGCCGAAGAACAGATACGCGCCATCCCCGGGGTGACGCAGGCGACGGTGAATCTGGTGTGGTCCCCCTTCTGGACCCCTGACCGGATCGAGCCTCGGGTGCGGGCGTACCTCGGCTTCTGATCGTCGATGCATATTCGCGCAGCGACGAGTGAGGGCAAAGAGCCCTGCAAACCAGCGCTGCGGGACTGATGACGGAGACTGCACGTACCGGTGCAACCGCCAAACGACGCGCGGCCGAATCTCGCGGCGCGCCTCTCGTCTCATGCCTAACGGTTCCCCTGTGACACTGGCTACCAGGATCGTGCTCCTGCCCCTGTGCTGCCTCACGGTGGCGTGCGTATCACGCGGCGTTACTCCACCGCCGTGGACGGCGACTCCATTTACAACGGCGCCGACGACAACGCGTCGGGCACGACGGCCGTTCTGGAGCTCGCGCGGGCCCTGGCGCGCGCGCAGCCGCGGCGCACGGTGGTCTTCGCGCTGATGGCGGGAGAGGAGGTCGGGCTGATCGGCACGCGCTGGTACATCCAGCATCCGATGTTCCCGCTGGAGAAGACGGTCGCGAATCTGAATGTCGAGATGGTGGGGCGTCCCGATACGGCGGTCGGTGGCGCGGGTCGGGCGTGGCTGACGGGCTTCGAGCGCTCCACAATGGGCGCCCTGTTCGCCGCCGCGGGTCTCGCGATCCTGCCGGACGCGCGGCCCAGCTTCCGCTTCTTCGAGCGCAGCGACAACATCGCCTTTGCGCGTCTCGGCATTCCCGCGCACACGCTTTCGTCCTACGACATGCACTCGGACTACCACAAGCCGAGCGATGAGATGCAGCGGATCGATGTGGCCCACATGGCGACGCTCATCGAGGGCGCGATTCGCGCGGTGCGCATCCTCGCGGACGGCGAGCGTCCCACGTGGAACCCCGGCGGGCAGCCGGCGCCGAGTCCGCGCTAGGGTCTCTCCTGAAGGCGACTGCGTCGTGGCCGCGGTGATCCCACGGCAGCGCGCTGTCTCTCCCGGCTCCCTACTCCTCTCGATACGGCGACTGGTCCGGCACCGGCACCTCGGCGCAGCGCACTACGGGCGCTTTTATGGGGACCGGCCGGGTCATGGCCCACACGAACTCCTCACCCAGCTCCGCGATCTGCCAGCGGCGCAGCTCCTTGATCTCCGCGAGATCGGCGACATGCGTAGGCGCCCGGCGCGCGACTGCTTCCATGCGCTCGCGTGAGCACAAGAGACCGGGGTCGAGCTCCAGTCGTGCCGCGGCCGCGTCGCGCACGCTTTTCAGCCGGGCGACGCGATCGTCGAACTCCGGATCGCGATCCCAGCGCGCGGCCCGCGGAAACCGGGGGAGTGCCTCGTCAGGCACCGCCATGCCGCGCTCGACAGCGGCGAGCATCTCGCCACCTCGCTGCTCCAGAATCGCGCGCGGCATGCCCTTGATCCCCGCCAATCCTCCCCGCTCCCGCGGCGCGAGACGCGCGATCTCGAAGAGCACCTCATTGCTCACCACGCGGAAGGTCGCGCGATCGAGCTCCCGCGCCACCCCGTCGCGCCACGGCAGCAGCTCGCGAAAGACCGCAAGCTCGCGCCGGTTGAGGTCGCGCGCGCCGCGAACGCGGAGAAAGGCCTCGTCGGGATTCTCCGGCGCCCATTGCGTGCCTTCCAGCCGCGCGAATTCCTCCCTCGCCCATTCCCACCGTCCGAGTCGCTGCAGCTCGCTCTCGAGGCGGTCACGCAGTTCAAGCAGGTGCGTCGTGTCCTGCGCCGCATACTCCAGCATCCCCTGCGTCAGCGGTCGCATGGACCAGTCCGCGCGCTGATGTTTTTTGTCCAGCTTCACCCCGAAATACTTCTCGAGTAGCGCCGCGAGGCCAAAGGCCTTGAAGCCAAGCAGCTGTGCCGCGATGCGCGTGTCGAAGATGTTCGTGATGTGCCAGCTGTAGTCCTGGTGCAGCAGCCGCAGATCGTAGTCCGCATCGTGGAACACGACCTCCACGGCAGGATCCTCGAGCAGCGCGCCGAGCGCTCGCGGCGTGCCGATTGGCAGCGGATCAATGACAGCAGAGCGCTCTCGCGTGGAGAGCTGCAACAGGTAGATCCGGTCCACGAACCGGTGGAAACTGGCGCCCTCGGTGTCGATCGCGAGCGAACGTGCATTCGCGATGCTCGCGATGAATTGCTCTACCGCTTCCGCTGAATCGAGGTAGGTTGGTGACGTCTGCTTGCCCTGTGCGCTCACGTTGCATCCGAAAAGGGAACCGGCGGCTGCGTTCCGGAATCTAGCGGGTACGGCGCGGAGACACCCCTTCGCTCGAGACTTCATGACCCAGCCTTCCGACCCCTCTTCAAAGTCGTCTCCGCCTTCGCACACGCCGGCCGAATCGCAGCCCTCGAGCGCAACCAGCCCTTCGCGCGTTGGCGCTGGGGAGCCATCGCCTTCCGGACGTGACGCAGGTGCAGGCGCGGACCGCGGCTCGGGGGTGGGCCGCGGCGCTGTCTTCCTCTCGGGCGCGAAAGAACGGCGCAGCCGCAACGTCGGCTGGCGCAGTCGCGATGTGCTCCGTGCCGTCGCTCTCGTCGTCGCCTTTCTCGTGGCCGTGCGGCTGCTGTGGTTCGCGCACCTGCTCGTCCTCGTCTCCTTTCTGGGTATTCTCTTCGGCCTCGCCGTGACCGCGGGCGTGGATTACCTGAAGCGGTGGCGTGTTCCGCGGGGCGTCGCTGCGGTACTCATCGTGTTCGGCACCCTGGGATTACTCGGCGGATTCTTCGCGTGGAGTGCTCCGACGCTGCGCGAGCAGTCGCGCGAGCTGCGCACGAAGCTTCCCGAAGCACTCGACAAGCTGGAACGGTGGGTAGAGCAGCGGCAGGGCGGTGTGATCGGTACGCTGCTGGGGGCGGCAATCGCCCCGGGTAAGACAGGCGATCAGCGCACCGGAACCGACACGACCGCGACTTCGCGCGCGACGGCTCCCCCTGTCGCTCCGGCTAGCGCATCCGACACCACGACTAGGGCCAACGGTGCCGCCGACCAGCGCGCCGCGGATTCCGCCGTGCAGGCAGCCGCACGCAACTCCGCGCAGCAGGCCCCTGCCGCCGGCACTGCGCAGACAGGCGCGGGTGGAGGATTGCGGGACCGCGTGCTCAGCGCCGCCAGTGGTGCGGCGCGATACCTGTTCCCCTTCCTCTCCTCCACCTTCGCGGTCCTCGGCGGACTGCTGTTGATCGTCTTTCTCGCCATCTACGTCGCCGTGGAGCCCGACACATATCACGACGGGCTCATGCGTCTCTTTCCGCATCACTCGCGCAAGCGCGCGGGCGAAGTGCTGTCCGCGATCGCCACGGGGTTGCGACGCTGGCTCGTGACACAGCTCATCGCGATGCTCGTCATTGGCACGGTCACGACTATCGTTCTCCTGCTGCTGGGCGTCAAAGCGGCACTCCCGCTGGGAATTCTCGCCGGTCTGCTGGAGTTCGTGCCGACGCTCGGCCCCTTTCTCAGTGCTGTACCCGCGATCGCCATGGGCTTCGTGGACTCGCCGCAGAAGGCACTCTGGGTGGGGCTCGCGTACGTCGGAATCCAGTTCGCCGAGAACCACCTGCTGATTCCCATTCTGATGAAGCAGGGAGTGAATGTCCCGCCCGCGCTCACGATTCTCGCGCAGGCGCTGATGGCGCTGGTCTTCGGATTCCTCGGTCTGCTCGTCGCCGTGCCTCTGCTCGTGGCCGTCATGGTCGCGGTGAAGATGCTGTACGTGGAGGGAGTTGTCGGTGACACTGTCGAAGTGTTCGAGGGGGAGGACGACGACGACGACGAGTGAGGCGGCTGCGCCCCGCTCCGCGGGGAATGCGTCCGCGCTTCCCATCGCGCGCGTCGTCCCGGGCGTACTGAAGCTGCCGTACGCCGCGCTCGGCATTTTCCCAACAGCGGTCGAGCGCGTCACGGCGATTCCCGGGCTCGCCGGGTTGTGGATCAAGCGAGATGATCTCAATGCCCCCGCGGGCAGCGGCGGCAACAAGGTGCGCGCGCTCGAGTTTCTGCTCGGCCCCGTGCGACCTGGTGACACCGTCGTCACCATTGGCGGGCACGGCTCGACGCACGTGCTCGCGACCGCGATCCATGCCGCGCGCCTGGGCGCTCGCACCGTCGCGTACCGCTGGCGACACGACATGAACGCCGCGGCGTATGCGGTGCGTGACCGCGCCGCGACGCTGTGCGAGACTCGCTCCGCCTGGTCGGCCGCCGACGCCTGGCTCCGCGCCCGATGCTTCGCCGCGCGGCATCGGGCGCACTGGATTCCTCTTGGCGGAAGCTCCGCGCTTGGAATCGTCGGGCACGTGAACGCGGCACTGGAACTCTCCGCGCAGATCACCGCGGGCGAGCTCCCACCGCCGGCGCGCGTCGTGGTGCCGCTCGGCACCGGCGGCACCGCCGCGGGGCTGGCGCTCGGCTTCGCGCTCGCGGGAATGCGCGTCACGGTGCTTGGCGCGCGGGTCGCGCCTCGCCCTTTCGCGCGCAGGAATCGCGTGCTCGCGCTGGCCGCCAGGACCCATGCGCTGCTGGAGCGACTGCACAAGGCGCCGTTGCCGCGGGTGAACCCGGAGCTCGTGCAGGTCTCCCACCACGAGTACGGCGGCGCGTACGGCCGCCCTCTGGCGGCGGGTGAGGAGCTGGCCGCATCGTTGCGACGCGGCAGTGACGTGGTGCTGGACTCCACCTACAGCGCGAAGGCCTTTGCCGCCGCCGTGTCCGCGCATCGCCGCGATGGCGCTCCAACGCTCATGTGGCTCACCTTCGACGGCCGAGGACTGATGACGCCGATCGGCAGTACGCCGCTCCGCACGTGATTGTTCTCTGCGGAGACGCCGAGATCGGATACGACGACGTCGGCCGCGGCCTGCCCCTGGTTTTTCTGCACGGCTTTCCGCACAACCGGACGCTCTGGGCGCCGCAGATGGGCGCGTTCGTGGACCGCTGCCGCTGCATCGCGGTGGATCTCCGCGGCTTTGGCGAGAGCTCGACCGACGGCGTGATCAGCATGGATGGGTATGCGGACGACGTCGCCTGCGTCATGGACGCGCTCGGCATTCGTCAGGCGGTGGTGTGCGGCCTGTCCATGGGAGGGTACGTGGCGTTCGCGTTCTGGCGGCGCCACCGCTCGCGTGTGCGGGCATTGATTCTGGCTGATACCAAGGCCACTCCAGACACGGAAGAGGCGCGCGGGAAGCGTCGCGAGCTGATTGCGGTCGCGCGCGACACCAGCGGCGGCAGCACGGCCGTCGCCGACCGGCAGATCGGCGGCATGGTCGGCAAGAGCACGCGCGCGAAGAACTCGGGAATCGTGGACACCGTGTACCGCATGCTGGAGGGCGCGCCGCTGGTGGGAATCACCGGGGCGCTCGAAGCGCTGATGGCACGCCCGGATTCAACGCCAACGCTCGCGACCATTGATGTGCCGACACTGATCGTGGTCGGCGACGAGGACGTGCTGACGCCGGTCAGCGACGCGCGCGCGATGCACGCGGCGATTCCTGGGAGCCGGCTCGAGATTCTCGCGGGGGCGGGACACGTGAGTAATCTCGAACGGCCCGCCGCGTTCAATCACGTCGCGAGCGAATTCCTGAGCGTGCTGACGTACGAGTAGGTGCCCTAGTCCCGAACCCGCACGCGCGTCCAGATCACGATCGTCACGCAGTCACGTCCTGACGACACGAATTGTCCCGGCGTGACTCCCGCCTGGTACACCTCGACTCCCATGACATCACCGGGGTTGATGAAGGTGTCGATGTCCCCGGGTTCGATGGAGTGCCACGGTATGCCGTCAACGACGTATTGAACGCACCCACCCTTGTTGCCGAAGCCAGAAGGGCCCCTGGTGCCGACGATAACGGGCTGTCCCCTCGAATCGTGTACGACGCGCAGCCCCGGGATCTGTCGCAGGACATCGGTAAGCTGCGTCGGGTTGCGCCTCACGATTTCGTCGCGGTCGACAAATCGGCCCAGGCTCGATCGCTGGCGCTGGGAGAATCCAACTCGGTCGAGCGAGCGTTCGCGCCGCGCCCGGACCAGAATAGTGTCCATAAGGGCGACGAACCGTGGCAACGCGATCGTGACGCGTTTCGCGTCTCGAGAATTCAGATCGACTGGCGTTGCCTCCGCGCCGTAGCCGATGCGACGCGCGAGAAGGACGCGCGTTCCCGACGGCAGTCCCGCCATCGAGAAATTGCCCTCGTCATCCGTCAGTGTCACATGCTCGGTGCCGACCAGCTCCACGCGACTCCCCGCCGCCTTCCCGCCATCCGACAGGACGACGCGTCCGCTGACCTTCGCGGTGCCCACCGTGGCGTCAGATCCGGCAGCAGGCAGTAGCAGGGATCGCAGAAAGAGCTCCCTTGGTGCATCCCCGATGGCGATCGGCACTTCCGCAGTCATCGCTACTCCTCGCTTGGCCTGCAGCGATGCTTCCAGCGAGCTCGGAAGGCCGCAGATGCGGTATGCTCCAGAGACGTCGGTCGAGTCGCGGAACACTCGCGCGCTGCTACGAATGCCGAATTCCCTGGAAACCTCGTAGTGGGTCCAGGCGAGTGACACCTCCGCGCCCGCGATTGGTTGCAGCGTTTCCGGATCAGTGACGATGCCCATCACCGCCGATCCACCCTCTCTGAGGGGTCTGCCGGCACAGCTGCGGGTGATCAGCGTTGTAGCCGATGGCACGGCCAGGACGATCACCGCTACACTGTCGGCTGCGACCCGGAAAGGCGGCGTGGAGAGCGACAGGCCGAGCGTGTCGAGCAGGGGATGGAAGACACCTACCCGATACGTGCCCGGACGGAGGCTGTCCGCGTGGAACTCGCCAAGCGAGTCGGTTGTGAGTGAGAGTGTCGTGCCTTCGATGAGGACGTCGGCGCCAATCAGAAATCCGCCGCGCAGGCTGTCCACGACGGCGCCCACAATGGCCGCTCTGCCCGCGGAGGTCGCCGGCGTCGGCGCGCGGGCTGCCGGTTGCTGGGCGGCCACGGGTTGCGCAAGGGCCAGTACGACGAACGCTGTGAGAGCGGCGAAGATCCTGTACATCAAGTCAGTGTCAGCAAGGGAATGAGACGCAGCGTGTCTCAATGTTGGGCAGGGAGCAGAAAACGCAACAGTCAGAACCGCGAATCCAACCGCGCGCTGTTGTCAGCGCGTCATAGAGCCGTCAACCCGTCACATGCTCGACGAGTTCCGCGTTCGAGCGCGCTACCAGCTCTGCCGCGCTGTCGCCACTTGGTCGGACGACGTCCAGTCGCACCGCCCGAAGCCGGCCAGCG
>JANNOC010000769.1:0-6406 GCA_031398865.1 Gemmatimonadota bacterium
TCGCGAGCAGTACTTCCGGTCTGATCCGCCGACCGCATATCTCGACCTACTTGATGCGGTGGCGAGCGTCCTGGTACAGGGGTCAGCCGAGCTCGCGATTCCGTCAGGCGCCGATGACGATCACGTAGGATGGGACCCCCATCGGAAGCTGGTGAACTGGCACGTCGCAACCGCAATTGCGGGCAGCGATGATTTCAGGGGCCTCGTTCGGGAAAGGCTGGAGCTGGCCATCGCTCGCGAGTACTCAACCGACTTGACGGCCAAGGCGGTGCGTTGTCTGGAGCTCACCACCGATGTCTTGAAGGCCCGCCCGCCCGAGCGGGTGCTGGAGTATGTGCGACGTCTTAGTCGCTGCTACATCGCCGGGTTTCTGCCCGAGTGCGTCATTCTCTGCCGCGCGATACTCGAGACCGCCGTACGCGAGCGCTTCGCGCGCGCTCGTCGGTCACTCCCCTCGGCCGCTCCTGGAAAATCCGAAATGAAAGCGCGCCTATTGGCTGCTCGCGCCAACGGCTGGTTGTCGCCAAGCACCTTCGACGCAGCTTGGACCGTTTGGACGCGAGGCAATAAGGCCGTCCACCAGGGGCCGTATATTACACACGATGTTCGTGGGACGGTGCGCTTAACGATGGCCGCGCTTGCCGATCTCAGTGCATGAGCAGCTTCCCTCATGACCACTCTGCCTAACGATTGCTTGCAGCAGACGGAGGAGCTATGGTGCGCGCACGCTTCGCGCGCTCTCTTATCTGTTCGCCCGCAGGTGAAGTTGGGCGTTAGGTAGCCATACCTTTGACTCCAAAAAGCCACTTCATGTCCTTTCTTGATCGACGCGCCTTTTTTGGTCCGGTTTCAGCGATCGCGATCGGCGCTGGGCTACTGGCGGTGTTTAGTGGCTGGTTATACATGTCCGGCCGACACCCAGGAAGAACAGCGGACGGCCTAGACTGTGTACAGCAGTATCAACAGGCGAGAAGTGCTCAAGACACTGCAGTGGTCGATGCCCGTCGCGCGTTCGTTGCCAGTGGCAAGGGAGCCAGCAGTCCGATGTGTGGGACGCTGCGTCGAAGCGGGGAATTGGAGCGCCGGCGCTGATGTGCCGGCTACCTAACGAGTCGTTGCAGCCGACAAGGCTCTTGGCTGCGGCGCTTGCAGCGCCGCTCTATTACGAGCCTTGCAGCTGAACTTTGCGTTAGCCCGACGATCCGAGGATTGTGAAGACGATACGTATCGTCCAAAGGGCCTGTATGCATCTACATGCGTTGTGGCTGCGCTGGGACTGTTCTTGCTAGTCGCCGCGTCGGGTTGCCAGGCGCCCGGCCCTCGCGGCGGGGTGACTCCTAGCCCGAGTGTGAGTCGGACCGCGGAACTCTACGACCCCGTCACGATGGACCCGCCCGCAGTGGACTCCGCCTACCCAGCCCGGATGGCGGCGGTCACGTTGGAGAGTGGGGGCGAGCGGCTGAATGGCCTGCTTTACGTACCGGCCGGAGCGGGACCTCATCCCGCGGCGCCGGTCGCGGCCGCCGGGACCAATTGCTCGAGAAGTCGCAGCGCTTCGGTAGTGTCGCCCCGGGCGAGGGCAGCGTAGGCAACCATTGACAGTTTCCCGGTTTGCAAGTGCTCATTGCAGGTACGGCTGATCAAGAAGACAATCTGAAGCGGGCTGCGAATGAGTTGGGTATTGTCAGCAACGTGCATTTTCTGGGTGTGCGGCTGGACATGCCGGAGCTGGTGCGCGCCTTCGACGTGTTCGTGATGCCCTCCGTGTGGGAAGGCCTGCCCATGGCGCTGCTCGAGGCCTTCGCGGCCTCCACGCCCATGGTCGCTTCGGATGTCGGTGGCATCAGCAAGGTGATTCGCCACCGAGAGAACGGGTCGCTGGTGCCGGCTCGCGATCCTGCCGCGCTGGCCGCCGAGCTGGCCCACGTGCTCGAGCGACCGGAGCTTAGAAAGAAATACGGCGAGGCGGCGCGGCAGACTTTTGAAGAAAGCTACAGCGCCGAAGCAATGATTCGTCGTTATGAGGCCGTCTACCTGGAGGCCGTCGCGTGAAGGTCACGACAGTTCGGACGCCCGAGGAGTTTGCTGCGCTGCGCGACGAATACGTGGCACTGCGGGCAGCTGGCATGCAGCAACGGCCGGGGTCCACGGTGTTGTCCGCACATCGCTGGCTGATGGAATGGTGGCGCGCGTACGCGGGTGGCTTCCAGGTTCGTGTGTTCTGCGCCTATGACGAAGGCCGGCTGGTCGCGGCACTGCCGGTGATGTTCGGCGCCACCACACTGGGCGGAGTAAAGTTGCAGCAGGCGTCGTTTTTGGGATCGCACTGGGGCGGGTTCGATCTGCCGCCGCGCGCGCACAACACCTGGCTGGATGCGTTCGTCGACTGGCTGCGCGGACCGGACGTGCCGCGCTGGCAGCTCGCGAAGCTGGGTCCGTTGTTGACCGCGGCCGCCGATGATCTCGGTGTCAGCGCCGCGCTCACGCGCCATGGACTGCGTTTCAAGAAGATCGAGAACCCAAAACCGTTTCTTGCCATCGGAGACAGCTGGCAGGCGTTCCTGGCCACCAAGTCACGCAACTTTCGCCGGACCATAAAACGGAAAGAGCAGAAGATGCAGGCCGACGGCGGCTTCGAGGTCTCGCACATTCGTTCGCCAACGGCACAGGACCTGGACGACACCGTGGTCAAACTCAGTACGGCCAGCTGGCAGGGGCATCAAGGCTTCGCCGTTGCTTCGACACCGGCCGGACGCGCGTTCTATCAGAAGATCTCGGCAGACAGTACCGAGTTCACGGTCGAGCTTTGCGTACTGCGGCGCGCCGGCAATTGTATCGCGTACCTGCTCGGTGCCATCCAGGATGACACGTATCATGCGCTCGACACCGCCTTCGACCCCAGCTTTGCCGAGCACTCCCCCGGCCTGGTGGTGCATTTCGAAGTGCTCAGCAAACTGGGCGCCCAGGGCGTGACCAACTTCGAGTTCGGCTACGACAGCGCGTACAAATCCCGCTTCGATCCGGAATACCGGAGTTTCTGCGACATTCTCGTCTATCGCAACGCAATGATATTCGGGCTTGCACGCGGGGTGGAAAACGCGAAGCGGGTTCGCGCGTGGTATCAGTCACGACGCAAAGCCGAGGAACCGGCTGCACCACCGGATGCCGAAGCTGCCAACGAATGACGACGGAGGGAGGATGTTTTCTCCTAGCCACTCTGGGCCGCCTCACGTGCTCGCCGGGCATCGTAGGTCTTCATGTGTGAACAGGCAATCCGCAACAATCGCGTGTCATCACCGGGGCCGCCACGGCGCAGGAGATCGCCCAGAATGTGGTCGGCCTCGGTCCGGCCGGCGCGCTCCATGTCGCGCAGCATCGACGCCGTCAAAAGCGATCCGGGTGCGGAGAGCATACCGACGCTTCGTGCCGTCGATGCTTCGCTGGGCGGAAACCCATGGCGCGCCGCGATCCCGGCACACTCCGCGAAAAGCCCCAAGGCGAGGCCAGTGGCGCCCGCAGCTACGATGTCGCCAATCGAGGCTCGCATGAGGCAAGTGATCCCGGCCGCGGCCGCTATGAACACCCACTTCTCCCACATCTCCTGCAGAATCGCCTCGCTCGACGCTGCGTCAAAACGGACGCCCGACATGGCTGACCAGAGCGCGTCCACGCGTGCCGAACGGGAGCCGTCGCGCTCGCCGAAGGTTAGCGAGTGATTGTTGTTGAGATGCCGGATGCTGCCATCAGCATCGAGCGTGGCGGCGATCAGGCATTTGCCGCCGAGCACGTGATCCGCGCCGAAGCGCGCATCCAGGCTTTCCAGGTGACCCAGGCCGTTCAGCAACGGCAGAATGGCTGTGGCAGGACCAATGGCGGGCGCGACCGAGTCCATCGCGTCGTCCAGGTCGTACGCCTTGCAACTGACAAGAACGACATCGAACGCGTCGTGCAGGGAGTCCGCCGTGACGATTGGCGGCGAGGCAATATGGAAGTCGCCGAAGGAGCTGCGGACCGCGAGCCCCCGTTTGCGCTAATTGCGCAGCTCGCCGAGGACGTACGAGGAAAGTGACGTCGCGGCCGGCTTCGAGGAGACGGTCGCCAAAATACCCGCCAATAGCACCGGCGCCCACCACGAGTATTCGCATCTCTGCCTGCACCGGTGCCTCGCCGAGCATCCTCCAGGCTGCCTCACGGCAACCCCGGCTACGAGCGCAATCTCGACCTTGCCCAAGCGTTCCGGCGCGCGGGTTATACCGTCCTCTTCTTCGATTACCGGGGCAACTGGGGAAGCGGCGGCACGTTCTCGCGCACCCGCGCGCTCGAGGACGTTCACGCAGCGCTGCGCTGGGTTCGATCCGGCGCGACTGCGAGGCAGTTCCGCATCGACACTTCTCGGGTCGCGCTGGTGGGTCACAGCATGGGCGGGTGGTTGGCTCTCATGGCGGCTGCCGCAGATCCGAGGGTTCTTTGCGTCGCCGCGCTAGACTCGAGGAAGTCGGCGCGTACGGACGCGTGCTCCGGCAGGACCGCTCAGCGGACTCCGCCTTGGTGGCAGCCAACGATTCTCTCACCGCGCCTGGGGCGCCGTATCGGGCCGAAGCGGGGGGCACAGGACTCGTCGCCGAGATGAAAGCCAACGCGGAGCGCTGGGACGTAACCGCGCACGCGCGAGCGCTTAGTGACCGCCCGATCCTTCTCGTCAGCGCCATGTTCAAGGCGGATAAGGACAGCCTAGCAACCGCTCTCGAGCGGGTGGGGGCGCGGCGCGTGACCGCGCTCGCGTGGCGCACGGACCCCTCATTCTCCGACAGGCGATTTGCTCTCGAACGAACGGTCATCGACTGGCTCCGGTCCTCGTGTAGTAGGCTCTAACTTTGCGCGAACGTTAGCACGCGAAGCATTGCGCGCCCGCGGCCTAACGAACGTTGCAGCTGACAAGCACTTTTCGGATGCGGCTTCGCCGCAATGGTGGTAACGTGCTCGCAGCTTCTGTGAAGCGGCGCCCCGCGTCAAGGACCAAGTAGTGTGGCCCTTGCCGTCGTGATCGTTCGTAATGGCGTACCGTCTCGGCTCGAGATGCCGCTCAGTCTTCTGTTCGCGCTCTCGTGGGGCGGCTAAGCCGCCGGCGCAGGTGGGGATCCGATTCGGGTGGGTGGCGCAAAACTGAACTACGGCCTCACCGGCGGCCATCAGCTGCGTCGCGCTCACCGCACCCTTGGTCGGTCACCTCTCCACCGAGACGTCGTGCAGGCACTACGCGGCCACGCCTGCTGCGCGGGATGTCGCCGCGCGATACGGCGTCTGATCACGCCACATCGCATAGAGGATGGCCGTCAGTTTGCGCGCGAGCGCGACCACGGCGACGCGCTTCCCGCGCCGTGCGGCGATCCCCTCGGCCCACGCCTTGAGCGGTGCCACGCCGGGATTCGTCGACCGCAGGATGCGCCACCCCGCCTCGACCAGGAGCCAGCGCATGCGCGTATTCCCGGTCTTGGTGATGCGGCCGCGGTGCTGGCGCTCGCCCGAGCTATGTTCGCTCGGCACGAGGCCGAGGTAGGCCGTGACCTGGTCAGCGCTCGGAAAGCGCGTCACGTCGTCGAGGGTCGCCACGACCGCGGCGGCGGTGACGGGGCCGATCGTCGGCGCCGTGGTGAGGAGCGTGACAATGGGATCCGCCGCCACGAGCTCTGCGATGCGACGGTCCGCCGTGACGATCGCCGCATTGATCGGCTCGAGCAGCGCCACCAGCGGTGCGAGCTCGGCGCGCGTCGCGCCTGGCAGCTCGCGCAGGGCGTCGAGCTTGGCCGCCGTGCGCTCGGGCTCTCCCTGCGTGAGGCGCAGCCCGTCGCGGCGGACCGCCGCCTTGATCAGCGCGACGTAGCGGGTGCGGGTGCGCACGAGCGCGTCGCGCACGGCGAGCTCGGAGCGCACGTGACGCTGCGTGTCGGACACGCGGTGGATCGCGCGGTACGCCCCGAGCCGACACGCCTCGGCCAGCGTGCGCGCGTCGCGCTTGTCGGTCTTCACGCGGCGGCGGCGCGTGGCGTACATCGGCGCGTAGCTCGGGTCGGCGACGATCACTTCATGGCCCAGGCTCTCGAGATGCCGGGCCACCCACTCGCTCTCGGTCGAGGCCTCGACGAGAATGCGGCCTTGAGGGCGTGCGCCGAGGACCTCGGTGAAGCGCGCCCGCGTCGTCGCGATCCGGCGCTCGACGAGCTCGCCCTCCGCGGTGAGAATGCAGAGCTGGGTCTCGCGCTTGTGGAGATCGAGTCCTATCGTATCCAGTAGCTTGGTCATGGGGCGGCTGGCCTCCCGGTGTGCGGCATCGACCGCGTGAATACCCTGTGGGGCGACACAGTGCCACCACGAAACCGTGGAGGTCCAGCCGCTTCATACCAACTGA
>JANNOC010000053.1:0-1695 GCA_031398865.1 Gemmatimonadota bacterium
ACGCCGGCAGCACCGGCTGGAAGAACTTCGAGTCGTTCAAGCAACTAGTGATCGACCGTTCGCAGGTTCGCGTGCTGGCCTTCCTCAACATCGTGGGTAGCGGCATGCTGGAAGGAGAAGCGGCAGCGGATCTCTCCGATCTCGAGGTGGAGAAGGCCGTCGACACGGCTCGCAAGCATCCCGAGACGATCGTGGGAATCCGGAGTCCGCACCTGCGGGGAGCCGGTCCCGACGCTGTGGAGCGCAGCATCCGCGCCGCCGCATCGATGGGGGGCGTGGCGCTGGTGGAGTACCTGGAGAAGGACGGCTTGGACTATCGGCAGCTGGTGCTCGAGCGACTGCGCGCCGGCGATCTGATCACGCACACCTTCGGACTCACCACGCCCCTGCTCGATTCGAACGGCAATCTGACCAACACCGTTACGGCGGCACGGAAGCGGGGGGTTCTTTTCGATCTTGGACACGGCACCCAGGGCTTCTGGTTCCGCAACGCCATCCCCGCCGCGCGGATGGGATTTCTTCCCGATGTTCTCTCGACGGCCATGGACAAAACGAGCCTCCTGCTGCCTCGTGCCGACATGATGACGACGCTTTCCAAGTTCCTGAACATGGGCGTCCCGGTCGAGCAGTTGGTGGAGCGGGTCACAGTGCGCGCGGCCCGTGCGATTAAGCGCCCAGAGCTGGCCACCCTCCGCGAAGGCGGGCTCGCCGACATCGCCGTCATCGAGCTGCAGACGGGACGCTTTGGCTTCCTGGACGCCGGTCACGGCCGGCTGCAGGGCGACCGCCGCCTCCGCGCGGTGCTCACCATCCGGGAAGGCGAAGTAGTGTGGGACAGCGAGGGCCTGAGCCGCACCGACCCGGTCCGGACCGGCGAGGACGGCCTTCGATCTGCTTGGACGACTCCTTCCCCGCCTAATATGTCGATATAAATTGATTTCATCGACACATTAGGCCATCATGTCGATGCAGCCGACATGACCGCTCCCAACTTCCACCCCGACAGACCATTCAACGATCTTCCAGAGCTACCGCCACTCACCCAGCTGGAAACCCCTGTTGTCCTCAAAGCATGCATTTCGGCCAGGGCCGCGTTGGCGGAACTAGCCGCTGTCGCGGACCTCGTTCCGGATCCGGTGATTCTCATCAACACCATTCCGATGTTGGAGGCGCGTGCGAGCTCGGAGATCGAGAACATCGTCACGACCGCGGATCAACTCTTTCGACTTGCCGCCGATGAGGTCTCGTCCGCGGATCCAGCGACTAAGGAGGCGCTCCGCTGTCGGACGGCGTTGCGGTACGGCTCGGAGCTGCTGCGCTCGCGTCCGCTGAGCACGAATCTGGCCATTGAAATCTGCACCAGCTTGCGGGGCATCGAGACGGGCATTCGTCGTATCCCCGGCACGACCTTGCGCAGCACGGCAACCGGCACACCCGTCTACACTCCGCCCGATGGGGAGGAACGTCTGCGTCGCCTGCTGGCGAACTGGGAGACATTTCTCCACACACAAGAGCAACTGGACCCGCTCGTCAGGATGGCGGTTGGCCACTACCAATTTGAAGCAATTCATCCGTTCGAGGACGGCAATGGCCGAACGGGCCGTATTCTGAATCTACTCTTCCTCGTCGAGCAGGGTTTGCTGAGTCATCCGATCCTCTACATGAGCGGCGCGATCATTCGCAGCAAGAATGAGT
>JANNOC010000056.1:0-2642 GCA_031398865.1 Gemmatimonadota bacterium
CCATTCCACTCGTACCAGCCGGTGCCGGGCCTCGAGGTCGAAGCCGGGAAGGCGCCGAGGCGGACGCCGCCGTAGAGCGCCGCCGAGACCGGGGGAGGCAGGCAGGTGCCGTTGACGCAGGTGTTTTTGTTGGGGCACGAACCGCCTGGGCCGCGGATTGCGAGACATGAAAACCTCCAGCAGGATGGGTACGGCCACATAAGACTACAGCTAGATTAGTGTACTACCATATAGGAATCTATAGGCTCTTGCCCCCACTGCTGGTCCGAGAATGCCTGACGCCATCCGCCGAGTTCTCCCGACGGGGATGCTCCCCGAGCATGACCAGCGAGGTCAGTCGCGCGAAAGGGCACTGGGCGACGAGCACTGGGGCAGGCCACCACGACCCGTGCCAGGAAAGGACGAGGTTTGCCCGATGCGGAAGTTCGGCAGGTATACCGACACTATACATTATTGATACGTTGGAAGGACGATCTCGGGCCCTCGCTTCGCAATCTCGGGATCAACGTCGCGATGACCAGTTGTCGCGTGAATAGCAGGACCTGCTGAAGCGAGTTACAGGCGACACAAACACAACGGACCCCAACAGTTAAGCTGACGCGATATGCCTGACCCGGGACAGCCCATTCGACTGTTGCATCTGGAAGACAACGAGCGCGATGCGGAGTTGATCCGCCACAAACTGGAGATCAGCGGTTTGGACTGCGACATCACCCGCGTGTACGACTGGGAACAGTTCGAAGCTGCTCTGGCTGGGGAATCTTTTCAGGTTATCCTGTGCGACTACGGACCTTTCGGGGCCACGACAGCTGCGCTTCCCTGGCGCTGGCTCGGGAGAAACAGCCGGATGTGCCGGTGATCATCATTTCCAATTCGCTGGGCGAGAAGCAGGCAGTAGAGTGCCTGCACTTGGGCGCGACGGACTACCTGCTCAAACAGCGGTTGGAGCGAATACGGCCTGTGATCAGACGTGCCTTGCGAGAAGCTGAGGGGCAAAGAGAACGGCGGCATGTCGAAGCGGAACTGCGTGCGAGCGAGCTGCGCTTCGCGGATCTATTCGAGTCCGCTCCCGACGCGACGGTGATCACGAACAAGCAGGGCATCATCAATACTGAAGGCGCTCGGTCCCGCCACGCCGAGAGTTGTGTCCCCAGCAGCGCCTGCAGCATTTCCACCACTGTGCTGGCGATGCCGCATCGCTGAATGAAGTTGCACCATTCGGTGCCTCGATGCCGGGGTGCCGGCCGGCATCGCCAGCAACTCGGCATCGGCGGCGAAATTCATCGACACTTGTGCATTTGAACGGCACGTATCGCTTGTCCGTTGACGGACTCGCTCTTCCGGGCTAGTGCGGAACGCAGCCGCTGGTTCGATTGTGACTCTCGCTTTGGCACGGCACATGCCGCGTTGGGTTCAGAACCCCACCCGCCGCGGCGCCCAAGTCAGCCGTCCCGGCACGACCTATTAAGAAGTAGGAGGTAGTGTATGAAGACTCGGAACCATTCGATGGTGCCGGCGGCGGCCAGCTTCCTGGCACTCCTGACGATCGGTGCCGCGGCAACCGGTATCGCGCAGACCCCCACGCCGCCACCCGACAGGATGCCCCAGCATAAGGAAAGCATGAAAGGTACGAAAGGCATGCAGGGCATGAGTGGCATGATGGGAGGACCGCATCATGTGCTGGCGATGGCCTACCGGGACAACCTGGCGACGTTTGCTCGGACGTTACGAGGGCAAGTCACCCAGTCGAAGACCGTCAACCTCGAACTGGCAAGACCGGCGGTGGCCGAGATGAGGCGCAGTTTCGACCAAATCCAGCAACACCATCAGGCGCAGATGAAGATGATGGGCGACCACACGGAGTCGCCGATGTCGGGAACGAATCAGCAAATGTCGGGAACGATGCGCCAAATGGAGTCCACCCTCACGTCACTCAGCGATCATCTCACGGCGCTGGAATCCGAAGTGAATGCCAGTACGCCGGACCCCAAGAAAGTGTCGGAGCATACAACCGAAATCCTAAAGCGCTGTGCCCGCATGTCGGCGATGCCCGCCAAGGCCAAGCCCCATCAAATGAAGTGACGAACAGGCGCCTCAGATAGGCAGTGACGGGGGTTACGCTCTCGTTCAATTTCCCGAGCCGCCTTTGGAGGCAGCGATGCAGAACACCACGCACGGTTTCATGGGTGGGTACGGTCTCGGGACGGTTCTCGGAGTACTGCTCGCCATTCTCTTGGGCGTCGCCATCGTCAAGATGCTGCAGAAGAGGAAGTAGTCTTCGGCGGGTTGCGCGGGCGACTCGCACCGTTGGCGACGTCGCCTTCCGCCTGATCCCGGCACGGCGAAGGCCCATCGTGCCAGAGCTCCGACATGGTCCGGCCACGATTGTTCATCGGCGGCGCCTGCGCCTGGCGGGAATGATGAGATGTTCCGCCAAGCGCGACCAGCGAATCTAGTCTCAGCTCGCGGAATGCAACTATGGTGAGCCGCTGCCGCGATCCTCACCCCGGGGGGAGGGCGTGATCTTCGTCGCCGGCTGGCGATCCGCCAGATATTCCAGGAGTGCGCGGTAGTCCTCGCCAGGCATGTCAGCCACCACGCGCATATGGTTGACCACGACAGACCACTGCGCAGGGCTGTAC
>JANNOC010000074.1:0-3570 GCA_031398865.1 Gemmatimonadota bacterium
GGATTACTTGGGTCTCCGAAAGCCCCAGGGTTTCCGCCAGCTTCGTAGTGGTGCCGCGAGAAACGCCAAATGCCGTATCCGTGTCGCGATAGCGCAGCAAGACGACGCTCGCCGGTGCCTTACGCTTTGCTGTCTTGAGGGTAGCTCGGGTTGCCATTGTCGGAGTCCTTTCGGCGCTGATCGTCCGATATCAATAATATATCAGTCCTGACCTGCCTTGCGTAGCGCGGCACGACCGCGAGAAAGCATGTCGGCCGTCAGTCCGAACTGCTCGATCCGGGCAGGGATGTTCCAGCCGCGCACGAGCGCAGCGCAAACCTCGCCCATCGCAGGCGATGTCTGGATCCCGTAGCCGCCTTGCGCCGCGACCCAGAAGAAGCCTTTGCATTCGGGATCGTAGCCGCCGACCAAGTCGCCGTCCGCGACGAACGAACGCAGACCTGCCCATACGCGCTCGGGGCGCCGGATGCGTAGCGTCGTCGCCTGCTCGATCCGTTCTATGCCCAACGCAATGTCGTACTCCTCCGCCTGAACGTCCTGCGGTTCGACGGGATCTGCGTTTGCGGGCGAGCCGAGCAGCCTGCCCGCGTCAGGCTTGAAGTAGTACGACTCGTCGGCGCCGATCACCATCGGCCAACTGGCGGTCGCAACTGCGTCAGGCGGAGCGAACATGAACGCGGAGCGCCGCTTCGGCTGCAGCCCGATAGCGCGCGCGCCGGCGAGTTTCGCCACGACATCGCACCAGGCGCCGGCGGCATTGATGATGACCGGCGCGCGAAAGGCATTGCCGCCGGCTTCGACTTCCCAGTCTTTACCCTGGCGCTCGCATCTCGTAACCTCCGCATCACAGACGATCTGCCCTCCGCGCGCTTTGAGACCGCGCAGGTATCCTTGGTGGATCGCGTGCACGTCCATGTCCATGGCGTCGTCCTCGATCACCGCGCGCATGCCCGGCGCGAGCACTGGCACCAGCGCATGTGCCGCGGCGTCAGTCAGGTGGCGCACGTGCCCCGATACGCTGCGCGCTGTTTCGTAGGCTTCGTCCAGCAGCGCCGCCTGCTCTTGGCTCCCCACGAACATCGCGCCGCGGGGGAGTAGCAGCGGATGCTCGCAGAAACCCGCTGGAGGATTCTCGAAGAACGCGCGGCTCGCGCAGGTAAGCGAGCGGACCTGAGGGGTGCCGTAGCTCTCTATGAACAGCGCCGCCGAGCGGCCGGTAGTGTGATAGCCCGGTTGCGATTCACGCTCGAGCAGCACGACGCGGCCGTGCGGCGCGAGGAAGTAGCCGACCGAAGCGCCGGCGATGCCTGCGCCGATGATCAGGAACTCTGCGGTCGTGTCCATGTGCCGTGCTCAGCGATACAGCGGGACCGCAGCGACGCGGCGCTCGATGTCCTCCATCATGCGCTTGTATGGCGCGCCGCCGATGCCGCCGAAGCGGCGGTTGAATTCGGCTTCGGCCATGAATTCGGGCAGGTCGCGTACCGGAGGCATGATGTCGGATTCTCGCACCCCGTCGGCGACGCGCCGCTGCAATTTCAAAGCCGATTCACGGCTGCCGGCGGCGAGTTCGCCAAATCGTGTTCCGGCGCGGTCGGCGGCGATGTCGTTGAAGCTGAAGCCGCTGCCGGCGCGAGAATCGTCGATTTCCTTGTACAGACCGATCGCGTCGGCGAGCGGCGCGCCGGCATGGGCAGCCAACGCGGCGGATAGCGTGAAATGCTGCGGAAAATCCTCGCGGCCGTCGAGCACGATCTTGCGCCGCGGCGGTTGGGGCCATGCGCGCGCGGCCGGCAGGATTGCGGCAAGTCCCTTGCCGTTCACGTAGAAAGTCAGGACCAGAATCGCGGCACGATTCTCCGCCACCGGATCGCCGCTGGCGGCTCGCTCCGCGGCCAGTTCGAACAGCGGCGTCATCAGTCCGCTGAGCGACGTGCCGGACGCAGATCCGGAATCAACGCCGAGCGCTGCCAGTCTTTCCTGATATACGCGCAATCGCTCCTGGTCTTCCTGCGGCACGACCGCGGCTCGGATGCGATCGGGAAGATCGTCCTGCCATTCGTAGACCAGCGTAAGCCGGCCATCGGCTACGCTGACTTTTTTGATGGTATCGCTGGCGATGCGATAGTCCTCGCGCGCATTGAGTTCCTGCAGGGCGCGAGCGAGCAACCAATCGGCGAGCCAGGCCGGCATGGGAAGCCGTCCGAACTGCAGATGGTCGAAGGCCGGTAACCCGGCCGTTTCGTGCAGTAGCGCCGTGACGTTGAGATAGCGCCCCAAGGGATTGCGCGGCAATTCGAAGCTGGCCGAGATCGCCACGATGCCCGGCTGCAGCGCGATGCGCGAACTCGCCCTGGCGTAGCGGCCGGCGAGATAGTTGAGCGCCAGATCGAGATCGTCCTGCGAGAGCGAAACCGTGCGCAGCATGCCGGCCCTCATCTTGCGCGGATCGTGTTTTTCGGCGATGCGCATCGCGCGCTCGATATGCGCCGGCGTGAACTCCGCCGCGCGGTTGACCAGAGGCTGAGCCTCCACGGCCAGATACGCGGCGGCGGCGATCGCGAGCGGGAGCATGAACAGGCAGAACAGGATCGCGTAGGTGAAATACCGCAGCGGCCCCGGCTTTGCGTGCCGCCGCGGCACGCGACTGCGAGTCTGTCCATGCGTGTTCCGGCTTGCCCCGGAAGGGCGAATCGTCGGTTCTGGCATCCACGACCTCATTGAAATAGCGGATTATCCGCTGCGAAAGATACAGGGTTATCGCATTCCGGCCGCGCGTTCGGCATGGCCGGCGTCGCGCGCGGTGCGTACACTCCGCGTATGCCACGAGCAACGCATTCGCGTCCGCGCGCGCAAATGACACAGGCCCCTCCAGCACTCGAAGTGGTGATCGAAATCCCGCGCGGCGGCTTTCTCAAGCGCGGATCGACCGGTCACGTCGACTTCGTTTCTCCGCTGCCCTGCCCGTTCAACTATGGCTCGATTCCGCAATACCTCGGCCTCGAAGGCGATCTTCTGGACGCGGTGGTGCTGGGGCCGCGTCTGGCTGCGGGCACCCGCGTGCGGGTAAGGGCCTGGGGCGCCGTGGTTTTGACCGATCGCGGCATGGTCGATCACAAGCTGATCTGCAGCGAGCACCCGATTACGTCAGGGCAGCGCGAGAAGGTCCTGCGCTTCTTTGCCTTGTACGCCCGCTGCAAGGGCTTGTTGAATATCTGGCGCGGCCGTCCGGGGCGCAACGCCTGCGACGGCTGGATCGAAGCCGGCGAGGCCATTGCCCGAGCTCGCCCGCGTGACGAAGGCTGGAAGGGGCCTGCGGTTCCGTTTTGACGCGGCGCGCGCAACGCGCTTGCGTATTGCCCTGACTGTGAATCGCCGGTATTCTCGCCAGCATCGCGCCGCGCTGGGTGAGGTAAGCGGCGCACCTGCATCATCAAGGGGGAATCGGGCCATGAAGAACTTGAAGTGGGTCGCCGTCGTGGCCGCAGTCGTTGCTGCGGCGCTTGGCGTCAGCACCACGCGATAGCTCACCCAGCCGACCGCGAAGAACAGCGGCAGCGAGACGACCAG
>JANNOC010000130.1:0-7729 GCA_031398865.1 Gemmatimonadota bacterium
GGCGCGATTTTACCGTGCCCAGATTGCATTCGGTGATCTCGGCGATCTCCTCGTAGGACTTGCCCTCGAGCTCCCGGAGAACGAACACGTGCCGGTGGTGCTCGGGCAGCTTCGCGACGCTCTCCTCGACGATCTCACGCAGATGGCGCTTCCGGTACATGTCATCCGGGCGTGAAGTCGTGTCCTCGAATTGCAGCGGCCGGTCCTCGTCCTGAAAGTTCTTCTGGACGGTCTGGAAAAGAACCAGGGGATTGCGGGATCTGTTGCGCAGCTCGTTCTTCGCCAGGTTCGAGGCGATAGTGTAGACCCAGGTCGAAAACTTCTTCGACCGGTCGAAACGGTGGAGGTGCCGGTAGACGCGGATGTACACCTCCTGAACGAGGTCTTCCGCCTTTTCCCGGTCGCCGATCGTGCGATAGATGAAGTTCAGCAACCGCGTCTGATAGCGATCCACCAGCTCCTGAAACGCACGCTCCTCACCGGCCAGGAACGAGCTCACCACACCCGCATCGTCCAGCGATCGCAAGCGCTCCCGGACCGCCGATCCTCCCCCGAGTACCGGGGCCGTCTGCTTCACAGCGACGTCTGCCATGATGACTCCAACTTCCAAAGGGTACGCCCACTCTGACGGAAAAGAACCAGGTGATTGCCTCCTCTCGAGATTCGGGATGCTAGAAAGCAGGAACGGTGCCCGATGACCCGCACAGCTTCGATTTTCCTAACTGCAAGAATTACAGCAGCTTACTGGACGACTACCTGAAACGGCATGCGCTTCCGACCCAGGCTGTCCTCACGCGGTGACGACCCACGGGACACGGGCAGCAGACTCGACCATTGGCTACCGTCGCAGCGCGAACCCCGCCACGAAAAAGATCCCCAGCGCGGTCTTCGCGTCCTGAATCTCGCCGCGCTGAATCATCGCCAGCGCCTCTGACAGCGCGAACGGATGCGTCTCCATGAACTCGTCGCATTCGCGCTGCGTGTCACCGCGCGTCAGACCAGTCGCCATGTAGAGGTGAATCTTCTCGTCCGTGAAACCCGGCGTCGTGTACATGGTGAACAATCGTTGGACACTCGCAGCCTCACATCCCGTTTCTTCCTTCAGCTCCCGCCGTGCGCACACGTCGGGGTCTTCCCCCATTTCCAGCCGCCCCGCCGGGATTTCGTACAGGTAACCTTCCGCGGCGTACCGATACTGCCGGATCAGAAGCAACTGCGGATCATCACCCGCCGGATCGCTCAGGAACGGGACCACCGCGCTCGCGCCGGGATGGCGCACTATCTCCAGTGCTCCCACGGATCCGTCAGGAAAGCGGACGTCATCGAGGTCCACGCTGATGACCTTACCCGTATAGACGCGCCGGGTCGCCACTCTTGCACTGTCCGCCACGCGCTGCTCTCCGGTTGGGGACGCCACGGTCTGCCTACCGCTCGATCGCGACGCCCTCGGCGTCGTACGTCGCCAGGGGACCGAAGCCCAGGCGCTTCAGCGGCGCGCGCACCGCGTCAGGATCGCCGACGACGACGAGCTGCAGCTCCTCGGGGCGCAGATGCCGCGCGGCGGCGGCGAGCACTCCGTCGGCGGACACCGCGCGGATGCGCGCACGATAGCTGTCGAAATAGTCGTCAGGCAGGTCGAAGATGACGAGGTTCGCGAGCGCGCGCGCGATCGCGAAGGTGGTCTCGTACTTGATCGGGAAGACGCCGTCGAGGTAGCTCGTCGCGAGCGAGAGCTCGTCGACCGTCACCGGCTCGGTGCGCATCCGGTGGATCTCGTGCAGAATCTCACGCGCGGCGTCCGCGGTCGCGTCACTCTTCACAGCGGTCGCCACGGTGAAGGGGCCCGATGCGCGGCGCCACTCGAACTCCGAAGACGCGCCGTACGTATACGCGTGCACTTCGCGGAGATTCAAGTTGATGCGCGACGAAAATAGCCCGCCGAGCAATGCGTTCATCACGACGACGTCGAAGAAGTCGGGGTGCGCGCGCGGCAATCCGACGTGGCCGATGCGCAGCTCCGATTGCGGAGCGTCCGGCTTGATCATGAGATGCGCCGCGCGCTCCACCCGCGCGGGATGGTCCACGATCTCAACGGGGGGAGGCGTACCTCCGCCCCACGACGCGAACACATTCGCGACCATCGTTTCCACATCGGACACGCGGATGTCTCCCGCGATGACCAGCGTCGTCGCGCCGGGGCGATAGCGCGCGCGATAGAAGCCCGTGACGTCTTCCCCGGACAAACGTTGCACGGATGCCTCGCTCCCGCTTTCGGGCATCGCGTATCGCGATTCGGGAGAGTACACGAAGCGGGCGAACATCTCATCCGCGAGCCCGCGCGGCTCCGTGCGCAACTGCAGCAGTTCCGTGAGTCGCTCGTTCTTGAGTCGCTCCACCTCGCGCGCGGGAAACGCCGGCGACATAAGAACTTCGCCCAGCAGCGCCAGCGCCGCTGGTAGCCGCTCCGTCATCACGGTGAGATGTGCCCCGCCCGCATCCCACGTCGCGCCCGCCTCCAGCGATGCGCCAAGCAGCTCGAAGCGCTCCGTCATCTCGGCGGCGTCACCGCGCGCCGTGCCTTCGAGCAGCGCGCGGGCGGTGAGCCGCGCGAGCCCGTCCCGATCACGCGGGTCGTTCGCGGCGCCCGCGTCTACCACGGCCATGACGGTGACGATGGGCAGCGTGGCGACCGGCGCGATCACGATACGCAGGCCGTTGCCCAGCGTGCGGCGCTCGAATGGCGGAAAGCGATAGTCGCGCGGCGGTCCCGGGGCGGGGCGCACGCTGGGATCCACCGGACGCGCCGCTGTCATTCGCTCGCCGCGCCGACTGCCGCGAGCGTCTGATCCGTCTCGCCCGCGGCACGCGGCACGAAGATCAGGCTCGCCCGATTGTCTTCGCCCAGACGTGCGGCGGCGTAGTCGCTCACCTGGCGCGCGGTGACGGCGGCGTAGCGACGCACCTGTTCGTTGATGAGCGAAGGATCGCCGAAGTAGGTCGCGAACTGTGACAACTTGTCCGCGCGCTCCCCTGCCTGCTGCATGGAGCTGACAAAATCCGTCTCGATCAGCGCACGGGCGCGCGCCACTTCCTCCGCCGATACGCCCTCCCGGCGCAAGCGATCCACCTCCGCGACAGTCTCCTGCTCCAGCGTGTCGGCGGAGACGTCCGGCCGCGCCAGCACGTCAATGACGAGAAGGTCGGAGCCCTTGGCCAGATCGAAAGTGAATGCGCTGACATCGGCGGCGATCTGCCGGTCGCGCACCAGCGCGCGGTGCAGGCGGCTGCCCTTGCGCATGCCCAGGATCGCCCCACAGATGCTGCCCGCGTAGTACTCCGCACTCGCGAAGAGCGGGGCGCGGAAAGTGAGATACAGTCGCGGCAGCATGACGTCGTCTTCCACGATCTCGCGCCGCCACTCTCCGAACCGCGCTGGCACCGTCATCGCGCCTAACGGCGGCCGGACGCGTCCGCGGGGAATGGAACCGAAAAAGCGCTGTACCAGCGCGCGCGCGTCCGCCGGTTCGAAATCGCCGGCGATGGAGAGCACGGCGTTGTCCGGCGTATAGTAGAGCGCGAAAAACTCCTCCACATCCGCCAGGCTGGCATCGGTGAGATGCTCCATCGAGCCGATGAGAGAGTGGTGGAACGGATGCTCCGGCGGAAATGTCAGCGCGGGGAGCTTCTCCCACCACGTGCCGTACGGCTGGTTGTCCACCGACCAGCGCCGCTCGTTCTTCACGACATCGCGCTGTGTGTCCAGCTTGGCCTGCGTCATCGCGGGCAGTAGCTGCCCCATGCGGTCCGCCTCCAGCCACAGCGCCAGGGCGAGCTGATTCGACGGCACCGTCTCGAAGTAGTTGGTCCGATCCAGCCAGGTGGAGCCGTTCAGCGTGCCGCCGGCGCGCTGGACGAGCTCGAAATGCTCGTTCGCCGCGACATGCCGCGAGCCCTGGAACAGCATGTGTTCGAAGAGATGCGCGAATCCGGTGCGTCCCGCGCGCTCGTTGGCCGAGCCGACGTGGTACCAGAGGTTCACAGCCACGATCGGCGCGGTGTGATCCTCGGACAGCGTCACGAAGAGGCCGTTCTCGAGCCGGAAGGTTTCGATCGGGATCTGCATCGTCGTAAATTGCACCCCATGCAGAGGCAGAGGAACCCCGCCGGCCCTCGCGAGCGAGGGCGCGGCTGATGCCGGGGCCGCGTCCGCACGTCCAGGAAATTACCGGCACGCTCTCCCCAGTGGATGCGTGCGCGCGTTTCGCGGATCTTCCGTATCCGATTCTGCTGGACAGCGCGGGGGGTGCCGAACACCTCGCGCGCTTCTCATTTCTCAGCGCCGACCCCGCCATGGTCGTGCGCAGCAAGGGCGATCGGACCGAGTGCTGCTGGCTCGGCGAGCAGCGTGTCGAACACGTTCACGGGGATGCGCTGTCGGTGGTGCGAGAACTGCTCGCCGCGTTCCGCACCGCGCCGGTCGCCGGCGTCCCGCCATTTCAGGGCGGCGCGGCAGGCGTCATCGGGTACGACTACGGCGCGACGCTGGAATCGGTCCCCGCGCCGCCGTTCGACGACCTCGCCCTCCCCGATGTCGTCCTGGGCGTGTACGACTGGGTGCTCGCCTGGGATCATCGCGTCGGGGCGGCATGGCTCGTGTCGACAGGGATTCCCGCCCCGTTAGGCGCGCGCGATGCCCGGGCACGGGAGCGCGCCGCGTTCGCGCTGCGGCGGCTCGCGACGCCCGGGCGCGCGCGGAGTGCACGCCCCGCTCCGACGGGGCTGGACGCGCCGCGAGCGCCGCGCTATCCGCTGGCGCCCGGCGACGCGGGGCCGAGCGCCGACGCGGTGCATTCCTCCTTCACACGCGACGCGTATCTCGCGGCCGTGCGTCGCGTGCGTGAGTACATCCTGGCGGGCGACGTCTTTCAGGTGAATCTCACGCAGCGATTCGACGCCCCCGTTCCGCCGCCCGACACCCCGTGGGCACTGTACCAGCGGCTGCGTGCGCGAACACCCTCGCCCTTCGCGAGCTACTTCGATTTCGGCGACGCGGTCATCGCGAGTGCGTCGCCCGAGCGCTTCCTCAGCGTCACCCCGGATGGCGCCGTGGAGACGCGCCCGATCAAGGGCACCCGTCCGCGCGGCGCGACCCACCAGGAGGACGCACGACTCGGCGAGGAATTGTTGGCGAGCGCGAAGGACCGGGCGGAGAACGTCATGATCGTGGATCTCCTGCGCAACGATCTCTCGCGCGTGTGCGCGCCGGGCAGTGTCAGTGTGCCACAACTGTGCGTGCTCGAGCGGTACGCCACCGTGCAGCATCTGGTGTCCACCGTGATTGGCCATCTGCGCGACGGGTGCGACAGCGTGGATCTGCTGCGCGCCGCCTTTCCCGGCGGCTCCATCACCGGCGCGCCCAAGATACGCGCGATGCAGATCATCGCGGAGTTGGAGTCGTCGCGCCGCGGCCCTTATTGCGGCTCCGTGGGGTATCTCAGCCTTACGGGCGCGATGGACACGAGCATCGTCATTCGGACGTTCGTGATCGCGCGCGGCCACGCGTATTTTTCGGCGGGGGGCGGCATCGTCGCCGACTCCGACCCCGAAGCGGAATATCGCGAGACGCTCGACAAGGCGCGCGCATTGTTTGCCGCGCTGGAGACCCCCGCTGTGACGCTATGATCCTGCTCATCGACCATTACGATTCGTTCGTCTACACTTTGGCGCGCTATGTCAGTGAGCTCGGAGGCGAGCCGATCGTGCGGCGGCATGACAGCCTCACGCTCGCCGGGGTGGCCGCGCTGGCGCCGAGCCATGTGGTGCTGTCGCCGGGACCGTGCACGCCCGCGGAGACCGGCATGTCACCGGAACTCGTCAGGCAGATCGGCGCGACAACGCCGATACTGGGCGTGTGTCTCGGCCACCAGGTGATCGGCGCGGCGTACGGCGCCGCGATCGTGCGCGCGCGGCGACCGCTGCACGGCAAGACGTCGCCTATTCAGCACGACGGGCGCGACCTCTTTGCCGGTCTTCCATCGCCCTTTCGTGCCACGCGCTATCACTCGCTCGTCATCGACCCCACATCGCTCCCGGACGAGCTCCGTGTCACGGCGACCGACGATGCGGGCGAGATCATGGCGGTGCGCCACGCGCGGTATCCCGTGTTCGGCGTGCAGTTTCATCCGGAATCGGTATTGAGCGAGTATGGGTATCACATCCTGCATCGCTTCCTTCACGGCGACGCGACGCCGCCTGCGCTGAGCGGCGCGCGCGCGGACCATCCGTATGCCGCGGCGGCGAATGCCGCACCGGCACCGTCGTGAGCACCAGGTCGCGTGCGGCAGCCGGCGCGGAGACGCGCCCCGCGCTCGTGTCCGTCAACGGCCGTGTGCTGCCGCCGGACGCGCCAGCGCTCTCGGCGTTCGAGCGAGGTTTTCTCCTGGCGGACGGAGTCTTCGAGACCATGCGCGCGCTCGACTCCATTTTGTTTCGGCTGGAGGCGCATCTCGCGCGGCTGCATGCCGGCGCACAGGTGCTCCGCCTGACGCTGCCACCACGGCTGGATGCGATGGTCCTCGGCACGCTCGAGCATGCGCGCGGGCAAGGGCTGCGCGACGCGGCCGTGCGCCTCACGGTGAGCCGTGGAGCGGGAGAGCCAGGGCTGCTGCCGCCTCTACGTGGTGATGCGGCGGGCCGCACGCCGCGCGCCACGGTGGTGGTCGCCGTTCAGCCGCTGCCCGATCCTGGCACGCGCACGGACGGCGTCACCGCTCGTGTCGTCGCCGGACGACGCAATCCGCACGCGCGGACCGCCGGAATCAAGTCGCTCTCCTATACGGAATCCATTGTGGCCCTTCTCGATGCGCGAGCTGCGGGCGCGGACGACGCGCTCCTGCTCGATACCGACGGGCATCTCTCGGGCGGTGCCTCCAGCAACGTGTTCCTGGTTATCGGTGACACCCTCGTCACTCCGCCGCGCGAGTGTGGGATCCTGCCGGGAATTACGCGCGCCGCCGTGCTGGAGATCGCGGCGACGGAACGGATCGCCATCCTGGAACGCGTCGTCAGGCAGGAGGAGATCGAATCCGCGCGCGAGGCCTTTCTCACGAGCTCCCTGCGCGGCGTCGCGCCACTGCTGCGCGTCAACGGCGGCGCGATCGGCGATGGCGTGCCCGGTGCGGTGACGCGGCGCATCCGCGATGCCTACGCCTCGCTCGTGCAGCGGGAGTGCCGTGCGGCCGCGGCGCATGGGCGAGTGCCCGCGTGACATGGGATCACGCTGGAGGCTCGGTGGACTCGTGACACCACTCGCGCTGCTCCTGGGAACGCTGGCTGTGTTCGCCGTCGCGTTCGCTGCCGGCGTGGTCCTGGTATGGTGGCGGCAGGAGCGCATCGCGTATCAGCCGCCGCGCGGGCCCTGGCCGGCACCGGCGAATGCGGTTCGCGTGGACTACACCGCCTCCGACAGTCAACCGCTGTTCGCTCTGCTCGTAGGAGATCGTGACAATGCGTCGCGGCTGCTGCTCGTCTTTCATGGCAACGCCGACCTCGCGGTATGGCAGATCGACTGGGCGCGCGAGTTGGCCGCACGCACCGGCTATCTCGTGTTACTCGCCGAGTATCGCGGATACCACGGTCTCCCCGGCACTCCCACGTACGATGGACTGCAGCGCGATGCGCGGGCCGCGTACGCATTCGCGACCGACTCGCTGGGGATCGCGCCGTCAGG
>JANNOC010000136.1:0-6466 GCA_031398865.1 Gemmatimonadota bacterium
CGATCACATCGAGGCTCGCGTCGCCGTTCCAGATGCGCTGACACGAGGTGCACTCACCGCACGGCTCGCCACGCTGCTCCTCACCACGCTCCGCGCGCCGCTCGCAGTTGAGCGCCATGGCGAGTACGCGCGCGAGCGTCGTCTTCCCCACGCCGCGCGGACCGCAGAGCAGATAGCCATGCGCGACGCGTCCGAGCGCGATGGCGTTGCGCAGCGTGCTCGACACGTGCGACTGCACGGCGACCGAGGCGAAGTTTTTTGGACGGTACTTGCGCGCGAGAGCGATCATGGGGAGAGGAGGATGGGGCACGAGCGACTCGCGCCGGCTCGCGCACTGGGAGAGTGCACGGCACCGGCGCGAATACTCCAGGCCTGACGAAGCGACGAAAGACACCGCATGCCGCTGCTACCTTCGGGGTCCTGACGGAGTTAGTGGGCTCTTGCCCTTCGGGACCTGGAGCACTCGAAAGATGCCCGCGCGTGGAAGCGAAGTCAACGCGGCGTTTTCGGCCATGGCGGTGAGCTCGCGCGCGATCACCATACCAGCTCGCTGCACCATCTCTCTGGTCACATCGAGGTGGGTTACCGCACGCACGCGCACCGGCGACCACGGCGCGATGAGCACGTCGTGCTCGGCCGTTCGGCGGCACAACTCCGCTGCCGGAACGGACGCAGGGAGATCGACCATCACGATATTGGTATCCGGCGGTATGACGCGCGCGCCGCCGGCGCCCTCCACGCTGGCCGCGAGCTCGCGGGCGCGCTCGTGGTCCTCCGGCAGCCGCGCCAGATGCTTGTCCAGCGCGTGCAGCGCGGCCGCCGCCAGTATTCCCGACTGCCGCATCCCTCCCCCAAAACGCTTGCGCACCGCCCAGCCCTCTGCCATGGCCGCGTCGGAACCGACCAGTGCAGCGCCGACTGGCGCTCCGAGACCCTTGGAGAACGACACCATGACTGTATCCGCGCATTCGGCGAGCTCGGCAAGGGTGTGTCCGCTCGCCGCCGCGGCATTCCACAGGCGCGCCCCGTCCAGGTGCACCGGAAGGTCCTCTCTCCGCGCCACGTCGCGTAGCGCCCGCATGGCCTGCAGGGGCAGCACCTTCCCACCCGCGCCATTGTGCGTGTTCTCCAGGCAGACGAGGCTTGCCACAGGCGCATGCGGCGAGCGCGGACGCAGGGCCGCCTGCAGTGAGGCGGCGTCCATCACCCCACCTGGGCCACCCACCGGCCTGATCTGTACACCAGCGAGGGCCGCAGCACCGGCGACTTCCCAGTTCACGATGTGGGAGTTCGCGTCCAGCAGAACTTCGGTGCCGCGCTTCCCGAGCAGCCAGAGCGCGGCCTGATTGGCCATCGTGCCCGTCGGAAAGAAGAGCGCGCGCGACTTCCCGAGCAGCTCGGCAACCCGCTCCTCCAGGCGCCGAACGGTGGGGTCTCCGTCGAGCACATCGTCGCCCACCTCCGCGTCCGCCATCGCCCGGCGCATGGCCTGCGTCGGCTTCGTCACCGTATCGCTGCGCAGATCGATTCGCATGCCCCAAGATACACGAAGCCCGCCGAACCGTCCGGCGGGCTCCGTGCAGCAGGGGCGATCCTTCGACGTTACGGATTCACCCTGACCTTCGGGACGGTCACCTTGGTGGTTTCCGTCGCCACTTTCGGTGTGATGACGTTGACCGTGTCCTTGACGATGTCGACGTCAGGCGTCTTGATGGTGGTCGTGTCGGTCGAGATGTCGATGTCCGGCGTCTTGACCTGATACTCGCCTTCGCCTGTCTTCTTGCAGGCGGCGAGCAGTGCAACGGCCGCGAGCGCGGCGACGGCTAGCTTTCTACGCACGAATTGCCTCCCGGGATGAGCGTGCGACCACCCGCTGTCGCAACCTTCGCGCCAGCGAGGTCGTGGGCTCGCTCACTCCACGAACGTTTCCCGCTGGATACGGCGCACCCGGCGCAACTCGTACACCTGCGCCACCTCGCCGCCGAGGATGAAGATGAGTGCGGCGTAGTACACCCATACCACCACGATCACGATGGCGTACAACGTCCCCGTATACAGGGACCCGGGATTGAACGAATCCACATACGTGGTAAAGAGTTGCTTCGCCAACTCGAACATGGTGCTGGTGAACAGCGCCGCGAGCAGCGCTGTCCGGCTGCGCACCCGGCGCTTCGGGAGAAACTTGTACAGCGACCAAAACATCAGCGTGATCACCACGAAGGCGATCAGCCACCCGAACAGGTATTCCACCGTCCCCATCACGTCTTCGCGAATCCCGGCTTCCGAGAGGACGGCGACGCCGCGCGAGGTGGCGAGCGCGAGATAGAAATTCAGTGCGGTGTACGCGGCGACGAGCAGTGTCGCGATGATCGTGATCTTGATATCGAAGATCTTGCCATCCACGATGCCGCGATCCTGCTCGATGTCGAACACTTCCGCGAGCACGGATCGCAGCGATCCGAACAGCCGCGTTGAAAACCAGATGAACCCAATGGCGCTCCAGACGCCGACGGCGCCGCGTGTCCGCATGACTTCGGACAACAGCTTCTGCACCGGCGACTCCGAGGACCGGTCGCGCGGGGGCAGAAACTGATCCACCAGGGTGGCCAGCGACGCGGAACTCGCGTCCGCCGTCTGATTCAGCACCATGGCGAGTCCGCTGGCGAGCAGGAGCACAAACGGAACGGCGGCGAGCAGAATGTTGAACGCAATCCCGCCCGCGAGGAAAAAGACATTATCCTCAGCGCTGTTGTCCCAGACGCGCGTGGCATAGTCGCGCATCGTCCATCGCATTCGGAGCAGCAGGGGTCGCGGGTGCCCATGGGCACGCGACACGGGCGGTGTGGGAGGAGGCGCGACAGGAATCGGTTCCGCGGCTATGCCTTCTCCCATGACCCCGCCCTCGTCAGTCGCGGCCACCCGCGCGCGACTTAGCCGTCCCTTCGCCCGCCCGATAGGCCGCCTTCGTCTCGGCGATCCTCCGTTCGAGCTCTTCTCGCGCTTCGCGAGCGGCCTCGCGTCCGGCGTCCATCGCGCGCGACACCTGCTCCTTCTTGATCTCGATGGCCGTGCGCGCATCGTCGAAGGTGCGCTCCACTCCCACGCGCGCGCTGTTGAACGTGTCGCTCACGCTGCCCGTGACATCCTCGGCGAGCTGCTCCGCCGCCGCCTGCGCCTTACGCGCCTTGCGCCGAATCCGCCGTCGCGTTTCCGCGCCGGAGTATGGCGCGAAGAGCAGCGCCACGGCGGCACCGATCGCCACGCCGACGAACAGCGAGCCGATGCTCCCGGTCTCCTTCTCGATGATCACGTACGCGTCGTCGTCGTCGAACTCGAACCCGGACATTATCTGGTCTCCTCTTGCCTCAACGTTTCTTGATCTTCCCTTTGGCAGGCGCGGCGGACTTCGCCGGCTTGCCTCGCTTCACCGGCGCCGCACCGCCCGGTGCCTTGCCGTTGGCGTCCCGCGCGTCCCGCCCTGCGCCGCTGCGGGCTCCCCCTCCCGCTCCCGCCCCACCGCGCATCAACAACGCCAACTCGGAGCGCAAGTCTTCGGCCGAGACGCCAAGCATCTTCGCGGTGCGCGCATGGTCGCCGCCCATTGTCGCGAAGGTGCGCAGCACCAACTGACTTCGCGCCGCCGCCACCGTCGAGCCAACCGAGATGGGCACCGCGGCGGAAATCTCGCCCGAGGTGCGCAGGTGTCGCGGCGCGATGTCAGCCGTGGTGATCCGTGGAGCGCGCGCCATGATGACCGCCCGCTCCACCGCATTCTTCAACTCGCGGACGTTGCCCGGCCAGTGATACGTCACAATCCACTGCATCGCCTGATCTTCGAAGCCGGAAATTTTCTTGCCGTTCTGCTGCGCGAACTGCAGCAGGAATTCGTTCGCCAGCAGCTGAATGTCCCCCATGCGCTCTCGCAGCGGCGGGAGGAACAACTCCACGACCGCGAGCCGATAGTACAGGTCCTCGCGCAGCTCGTTGTCTGCCAGCGCCTGCTGCAGATCCTTATTCGTGGCGGCGATGATGCGGATGTCCACCGTGATTTCCTTCTTGCCGCCGAGCCGGCGCACCATGCGTGTCTCGAGCGAGCGCAGCAACTTGACCTGGATATCCCAGGGCATTTCCGCGACTTCGTCGAGGAAGAGCGTCCCACCACTGGCCATCTCGAACGCGCCCTGCTTCTCGGTGATGGAGCCGGTGAAGGCGCCCTTCTCGTGACCGAAGAGCTCGTTCTCGAGGATCTCCTTCGGGAGAGCGGCACAATTGAGGGCGAAGAACGGGCCCTTGGCTCGATCGCTCTTGTTGTGCAGCGCGCGCGCGACGAGCTCCTTCCCCGTTCCGCTTTCTCCCAGAATGAGAACGCTCGCGGTCGACGACGCCACGGCGTCGATGATATGATACACCCCGCGCATCGCCTCGGACTGCCCGGTGAGCTCTCCGAAATGCGTGAGACCCTGGAGCTTCGAGGTGAGCTCGCGATTCTGTTGTTGCACGTTGAACTTGTCCAGCGCTTTCGGAATCAGGGCCTTGAGCCGGTTGAGCTTCTCGACATTCAGAGGTTTCTCGATGTAGTCGTACGCGCCTTGCCGCATGGCCTGCACTGCTGAATCCACGGTGGCCTGACCAGTGATGATGATGCACTCGGTCGGAATCTGTCGCTGCTGGAGCTCCTTCAGCAGCGCGATGCCGTCGACCTTGGGCATTTTGAGGTCGGCCAGAATGACGCCGAACCGCGTCGCCGTGAGACGGTCAATGGCCTTCTGGCCGTCCGCCACCACCTCGATTTCATATCCCTCGTCCGCCAGGATCGCGGCGAGCCCCTCGGTGATGGCGCGCTCGTCGTCGGCGATCAGTATTCTGGCCTGCTTCGATGCTTTCATGATGACTCGATGGTCCGCTCAAGCGGGAAACGACAGGATGATGTGCTGCGATGTGCTTTCTACCCGGATCCCAGCCTGCTTCGCGACACGCAGTGCTGGTGCCGAGAGCAGCGATCTCGAACCCTTCCTGGGCCCTGCCTCACTCGTAATGCGCACGACGCCCCCAGCCTCGAGCACGCATCGGATGGATCCGAAGCGGTCGAGCGCACCGAGTAGAGCGGCGGCCATGACGGCACGCGCCGCATCACCATCGGCCGATGTCGTCGCCACATCACCCGTGCGCTCCAGACGTACCGCACCGTTCGCGCGGGCCGCCACCGCCCCCAGAAGCTGCGTCTGACACTCGATCGCCGCCGCCACGTCCAGCGGACGATGCACCGGCCGCGCGAGCGCGAGTAGTGCGTCCGTGAGTCGCGACACTTCCTCGAACTGCGTACTCGCTGACAGCGCGTAGGGCACAATCGCTGCGAGCGCGACTCCTTCGCGTTGCGCACGGGAGCGCACAACCTCCAGGTTCACCGCGACCCCATTCAGCGCGTTCTTGATCTCGTGCCCCACGCGGTTCGCGATCTCCTGCGAAAGCTCCAGCCAGAGGGACGTTGGCGTCACCTCGGGCCGCTCAGTCACTCAGATCCGCGTCGTCCGGCGCGGCCGCTCCGGGCGCCGTATGATGCTGCGCCGGTGGCGTCACATACCGACGAACAATGTCCGCGGTGCCCCCGATCGCAAGCTGTGTGAACAGGAATGAAAACTTCGCGTCATATGCCGCCGCCAGTTTCTCGCGCGCGTCGCCGGACAGATCCCAGAGCGCACGCTTGAATGGACCCAGCGCCTTCTTGCGCGTCTTGTAAAAGAACTGCTCGTCCGAATCCTTGTCCTTGCGCTCGTCCTTCGCGTTCTCGCGCAGCCAGCCGTAGATCTCCTCCCGCTGCCCTCTGGGCAGGTGATCGAACAGCATGTTCTGGAAGTTCGTCGCCAAGTGGATCTCGGCGGTTTCTACTCGGGGGAAATTGTTGAACGCCGTGTCCGACAGCGTGGAGGCACCATGCTGGACGGCACCGGACAATCCGTACTCGTCGCGCGCCACCTTCGACAGCGTCTCGAGGGTCTGCAAGTCCAACTTTACGTCCGCGATGGACCCATCGGCCAGCACCACTCCCCCGTGCGACGTTCCCGACTGCACGCTGATCTTGGACAGTCCCGGCATCCCGGGATGCTTGGCCGCGAGGACGCGGTTGAAGCCGTCCATGTAGGCGCGCAACTCGTCGACCGTGCTGTTCTCCGTGCCCACTTCGCCGATCTCTCCCCCAATCGACACGGTGACACCCTCGGGCTCGAGGCGCCGAACCTCCGCCGCGAGCTCCACGCCCGTCTCGTAATTGCGCCGTTGCTGCGCATCGAGCGTTGTCTGCGTGAGATCCACCAGCGTCGACGTGTCAATGTCGATGTTGTAGAAGCCCGCCGCGACCGCTTCCCGGACCAGCAGCTTCACTGCGTCCACTTCGGTCTTGGGGTCGGCGGCGAACTTCTTGTGGTTCACCTGAAAGTGGTCGCCCTGGATGAAGAGGGGTCCGCGAAAG
>JANNOC010000156.1:0-1728 GCA_031398865.1 Gemmatimonadota bacterium
CAATATCTGTCGCTTAGGCGGAACGATCTTGCCCACGCGGTTCATCGAGTAGACGTACTGGGCCATGGTGGCGAAAACGCTTCCGAAGCAGGAGAACCCGCGATTATGGCAGGTCGGCGGGTCGCGGCCCTGCGGTGACCGCGCGTCGGCGAACGAAGGGCCGCGCATTAGCGGTGAAGCGTCAAGATATCGTTTCCATAGGTTGTGAGAGGCGCCCGCGTCCTCTCTTTCCGTCGTCCCCGCGAAGGCGGGGGCCCAGCGTCTCAGTTCTCAAAGAGCGAGTGGCCTCGCTGAAACGACGCTGGGTTCCCGCGGAGTTCATCCCCGCGAAGGCGGGGACGGGTACGACGAATGAAGCAGCGGATCAGAACGGCGGCAACTCGCCGTTGCGGTTGTCGATCCGCACGCGCAGGTTGCAGCTGCTGTCGCTGAGCGTCGCCGCACCCGGCAAGCCGCCGCGGTTCACCCGCAAACCGACGCGCCAGCCTAGCCCCGGCGCCACATCGAAGTTCCCCAACGAACGCAAGTTGCCCCAGCGATTCGCGCGCACGAGTCCGCGCTGGCCCTGCGTGTTGATACTCAGCCAGGTGACACCGCTGTCGAAGCTCACGACCAGGTCGGCCGCGAGTCCCACATCCGCGATCGCCGTGGCGGTGAACACGCTATCCAGAAACACCCGCCGCGGGAATCCGGTCTCGGTCCAGTCCGCGGTCGCGCAGACGACCGGCGATGCGCCGGGATCGAGTGCCCCGGTCATCGCCTGCTGCGGCAACACGATCGCCGTCAGCGCCGTGCCCAATCGGTTCATGAAGGCCGCCATCGCCAAGCGGAGCACCGAATCGTTCGGGCAGTAGAGAGTCGCACTGCTGCAGCCCAGCGTGATGGCTCGGTTGCGAAGCCATTCCACGTTGCCGCAAAACGGGCTGCTCGCATCGACGTCGCCGAACGACGTGCACGCACCGGTCAGGTTGTAGAGAAGCACGAGGCCGCTGTTGTAGTCGGCGATGACGAGATCGGGCCGGCCGTCGCCGTTGACATCGCCGATGGCGAGGCCCTGCGGCCCGTAATGACTGGCGTAGGGGATCGGAAACAGCAGTTCCGCGTCGAGTCCGCCGCCTGGTGCTCGCGTATAGACGCCCGCTTCATTCCAGCCGCCATGCAGCACGACGACATCCTCGAAACCATCCATGTTGACGTCGGCAATGCGAACCGGCTCCGGAATGTCGTAGCTCGGAACTTCGATGGAGTTCGCATAGCTCCCGCCCTGGTTGAAGAGCACGATCAATCGCGCGTTCGGCTGGTTCCATGCCTGCGTAGCGACGATGTCCTTCGTGCCGTCGCCATTGACGTCGAGCACGCCGATGCCCGCCGGCGCAAACGGGCCGAACGCATAGGGTGGGTAGTGCGGCGGCTCGAATGACCCGTCCGCTCGCTGAAGCAGAACGCCAAGCCGCTGAGCCGGCAGGTTCTGCTGGGAGCCGACGACTATGTCTTTGCGGCCGTCGCCGTTGATGTCCGCGATCTTCAGTGCATTCCACCCCGCGTGCGGCCCGAAGATCGGAACCGGCGCAGCCAATCCGCCCCCGGCCGTCTGGTGGTAGGCCTTGAGATTGTTCGAAGCCCAGTCCATCGCGACCAGATCGGTTCGGCCTTCGCCATCCAGATCGACTGATTCGATCTGCTAGTAGGCGTCACCGGCCAACGGCGTCGCAGTAGCGAACGACCGGT
>JANNOC010000163.1:0-1995 GCA_031398865.1 Gemmatimonadota bacterium
ATCAGATCATGAAGGCTGCCCGCGGCGCGTATGGCGGGCGCAGCAAGCTGTGGAAGGCCGCAAAGGAGACCGTCGAGCGCGGGTGGCGCTACGCCTACCGCGATCGCAAGAACAAGAAGCGCGATTTCCGGCGGCTCTGGATTACCCGCATCAACGCGGCCGCGCACGAAAACGGAATGAGCTATAGCGTTTTCATGAACGGCGTGATCAAGGCCGGGATCGAAGTGGACCGGAAAGTCCTCGCCGATCTCGCCGTGCGCGATCCGCAGGCGTTTGCCGCGATCGCCGAGAAGGCACGCGGCGCGCTCACGGCGGCGTAGACGACGGGCTGCGCGCGCATCGAAGAGTTCCTCGAGCGCCGCGGGCACTCCGGCGGCTCGCTGTTTCGGCGGCAGCGCGACCTCAGGTCGTTGCTGCCGCTTTGTGCGGTCATCCACTGGTAGCGGGCTGGGACCAGGTGTATCGGCGTTAGGCCACGGCCCTCGCCAGTCGTCCATCCACCCTTAATTCCCGCACGGTGTTACTACAGGAATTCCTGGATGAAGCGCAGCGCATCGGGACGGCTGGCATTGGCGCCATTGCCGGCGCGTCGACCGCGGACGCGCTCGACACGGTGCGCGTCGAGTACCTCGGCCGCAAGAGTGGAACGCTCACGGAGCTGATGCGCGCACTGCCGTCACTGGCGGCGGACGACCGCCGTGCCGCGGGAGCGGAATTCAATCGCGTGAAGAGCGCGCTGGAGCGCGCGCTCGACGAACGGCACGCGGCGGTCGCCAGGCCGTCGTCGGCGCCGTCGCGCGACCTCACCATGCCGTCGCGGACGTCATGGGCGGGCGGGCGTCACCCCGTCACGCTCGTCGTCGAGGAAATTCAGGCGATCTTTCGCGAGATCGGATTCACGATCGCGCTCGGCCCGGAAGCGGAGACCGACTGGTACAATTTCGGCTCGCTGAACTTTCCGCCCGACCATCCGGCGATGGACCTGCACGACACGTTGTATCTCGGCGAGGGAACGCTGCTGCGTACCCATACCTCACCGGTCCAGGTGCGCACCATGCAGTCGTACGACCCGCCCATTCGCATCCTCGCACCGGGAAACTGCTATCGCCGCGACTTCTTCGACGCATCGCACGCGCCGATGTTCATGCAGATCGAAGGGCTCGCCGTCGATGAAGGCATCAGCTTCGTGGACCTCAAGGCGACGCTGACGCACTTTGCCAATCGCTTCTTCGGCCAGACGGTCACGCGCTTCCGCCCGAGCTACTTCCCGTTCACCGAGCCGTCCGCCGAAATGGACGTGCGCTGCGTGCTGTGCGAGGGGCGCGGCTGTTCCGGCTGCAAAGGCAGCGGCTGGATGGAGATTCTCGGTTCGGGCATGGTGCATCCCGCCGTCCTCGAAGCCGCGGGGCTCGACAGCGAGCGGTATTCGGGGTGGGCGTTCGGCATGGGCCCGGCGCGCATCGCAATGCTGCGCTACGGCGTCCCGGATATCCGCATCCTGTACGATTCCGACGTGCGCTTTCTGGAACGGTTCGCCCGATGAACGCGTCGTACGAGTGGCTGCGCGCGTTCGTCCCGTTCGAGCTGAGTCCGGCGCAGCTGCGCGATCTCCTGACGGCGCGCGTGGCGACGGTGGATGAGATGATCGGTCTGCGCGACGATCTGCGGAGCGTCGTCGTGGCGCGCGTCGTCGAGGCCGCGCGTCACCCGGATTCCGATCACCTCTGGGTCACGCGCGTGGACGCCGGCGGGAGCGAGCTCCTCAACGTCGTCTGTGGTGCGCCTAACGTCGTCGCGGGCGGCGTGTATCCTTTCGCACCCGTGGGCAGCGTGTTGCCTGGAGGCCTCACGCTGGAGCGCCGGAAGATTCGCGGCGTCTTCTCCAATGGAATGCTGTGCTCCGCGAAGGAGCTCGCGCTCGGCCCGAGTGGCGACGGCATTCTGGAGCTGCAGACCAACGCTCCTCCAGGCACTCCCTTGCTGGAGGCGATACCC
>JANNOC010000245.1:0-2461 GCA_031398865.1 Gemmatimonadota bacterium
CTACACGCACGACAGCATGGACATGGGCCCGCAGGGGACCTACTACGTTCTCAAGAAGGACGGCATACCGCGGGGCGGGCTCATGCAACAGCAACCGGACATGCCCTCGGCCTGGGTGCCCTACGTGCACGTGAGCGATTGCGACGCTTCGGAGAAGAAAGCCAAGTCCCTGGGCGCAAACGTTCTCGTGCCCAGTACCGACATTCCCAATGTGGGGAGATTCTCCGTGCTGCAAGATCCCACCGGCGCCGTGATTTCAATCATTCGCGGACAGGCAGCGAAGTAGTGACCGCATTCAAACCGGTACCGATCGCGCTTGCCGAGCGCTTCGATGCGAGTCTGCCCGACGATCACATGGTGCAGAGGCGAAAGATGTTCGGCTGCCCTTGCGCCTTTGTGAACGGCAACATGTTCGCTGCCGCATGCTCACAGCGTTCCAGGCTTTAGGAAAGTGAGCACGACCTCTCCGCTTTCGGATTGCAAGGTCAGAATCACTTTTCCGGCGATGGCCCGGTTCGTTCTTCGCAGGGCGTCGAGATAGATCTTCTCTTTCTCTTGAAACTCGGGGGGACCCGCTTTCTTCTTCATGGCGAAACCGTTCCACGCCAGCGCGCCGTCTTCCCCGAAGCGATAACCCCCAGAGAATTGGTTCACGCCTCCGTTGCCGCGGACTTGCCCATCGGCGTCGAAGCGCAGACTCATCTTGGAGTCCACATGCATGACCACATCGTTGCCGTCGATGGTGATGGCGCGCAATTCCCACTCTCGGCCGTGCAGGCGTTGAGCCGTCTTGGCCTCGATCATCTGAGGGCCGGGGTCGCGCTTGAATAGACCATCACACCCTGCGAACGATGCGCAGATCAGAATGACGTAGACGGTGACCACGCGCCGGTAATTCATATTCCATCCTTGAACTAAGCGGAGAAGATGTGGATCACCCGCGTAGCGGGCTAGATTGGGGACTATACATGCCTCCGGCGATCGAGCGTTGAGGTATTCTCTCGCCTTGACTGCAGTACGTTCCACGATATTGTATAAACAACGGAGGCGGCTCATGAGGACTACGCAAGCCATGCAACCCATACGACCCCTTCAGCCTGGCGAAATGCTGCGCCGAAGGGTTCTCGGTGCCGGCGCCGCAGGCCTGGTAAGCGCGCTGCTCGGACCCGCATTGGTCTCCCGGGCGCGAGCCGCCGACGATACCCAGAACAGCACCTCGGGCCGAATGCTGCTGAAAGGCGGTACGGTTCTAACGATGGACAAGGGGATCGGCGATTTCTCCAAAGCCGATGTACTTTTCAACCGCAACAAGATCGAGGCTGTCGCGCCCGCTATCCCAATGCGAGACGCGCAGATCATCGATGCCACCGGGATGATCGTCATGCCGGGGTTCATCGATACCCATAGGCACATGTGGCAAGGACTGATTCGAAACATCGGCCCCAACGATTTGCTGGGCGACTACCTTGCCAAAGTGCTGTTCGGCTTCGCGCCAAGGATTACGCCAGAAGAAGTTTATCTGGGTGACATGATTACCGGTTTGTCAGCCCTCAACGCGGGGATCACGAATATCCTCGACTGGTCACATATCGGCACCAGCCCAGCGCACACCGATGCGGCGATTCACGGCTTGCAGGTCGCCGGCATCCGTGCTGTCTACGCCTACGGACCCAATTTCGGCATTACACCGCCGTGGTTTGAAAATCCGAACAGTCCGTACCCGAATGATATCCGGCGCTTGCGCAAGCAACATTTCGCCAGCACCGATCAGCTTCTGACACTGGCCCTGGCCGCTGCCGGTCCCGAGTTCTCAACTGTCGAAGCGGCCGCACGCGAATGGAATATCGCGCGGGAGGTCGAAGCGCGCATCAGCGTGCACGTGGGTGTCGGTCTACTCGGCAAGCAAGGGAAACTGCAGGCGCTTGGAGCGAAAGTACCGTTTCGAGAGGACACCACATACATTCATTGCTGCACGCTCAATGATGCCGAGTGGGACCTTATCGCGGGCAGTGGCGGCACGGTTTCATTGGCAATACCCATCGAAATGCAGATGGGACACGGCATGCCGCCTATTCAGAAATCCCTCGATGCCGGTATTCGCCCCAGCCTCAGTGTGGATGTCGAGACCAATCAACCCACCGATATGTTTACCCAAATGCGTGCGTGCTTCTCCCTGCAACGCGCGCTCATCAACGAAAAGAATCTATTCGGCGGTCCGGAGCCTGACCGCAAGAAGTTGCTCAGCGTGCGCGACGTACTCGAGTTCGCCACTATCGAAGGTGCAAAAGCCAACGGACTTGCCAGCAAGATTGGAAGCCTGACACCGGGGAAGGACGCGGACATCGTCATGCTACGCACCAACCACCCCAACGTATCGCCGGTCAATGATGCGTTCGGTGCCGTAGTGCTAGGCATGGATGCCAGCAATGTGGACTCCGTCTTTGTCGCGGGGAAGGCAGTC
>JANNOC010000254.1:0-1547 GCA_031398865.1 Gemmatimonadota bacterium
TGTTGGCGAACTCCGTTCTCTCCGTGTGGGCACGATAGGCGGCGGTGCGCACGATTCGCGCTGTTTGCAGAAAGTCAAATGGCCTTGCGACGAACAGGCCCGGGTAGTACCAGTGATCGTGAGGTCCCAGCGTCGCTTCAACCCAGCGGGCATCCTCGAGCTCGCGGGGGCTGCTCACAGGGTTGGGAAGCAGCGTGAGCGAATCGCCTGCGAGTAAGAATCGCGGTTTGCTGAGCACGATCCCGGTGTCCGGCTGGTAAAAGGGGCGAAACCGATTGACGACACGGTTAAGATTCTCCGTCATGTAGCCAATCAACACGGCGCAGGAGCGGTAGGCGCGCCCCTCACGCTCGTATCGCAGCAGCGCCTGGTCGGGGCTGCCACCGGGGATTCCGAAATTCAAGACCTCCGTTCCCGCTTCAGACCGTTCGAGCTGCGCGGTCCAGCAATCATCGACGTTCACATCGTCGCAGTGCGTGAACGAATCGCCGAACGCCGCGTATCGACGCGTGCTAGGCGACGGTTCCACGGCGTAATCTCGGTCAGCTCGCATCCCGGCTTGGTTGCTTCGATACGTCACACCGTTGGTCTCACGTTCCGTGGCAACGGCTACTGTCCATCCCAGCTCGGCGTCAAACCGGATGTAGGTCTCGCCGCTGGCGATTCGCCCTAGCTCGTCAAGCTTGTATGGGAGGGGGAGCAGACGTTGGGCAGGGATTGGTGACGCGATACGAAGAGCCGTGTCGACGATCGATGCCGCCATCACGATGCCCAGCGCCACCAGTCCGATTCGCGGCCAGATTCGCTTCACTCGCCCCCACCCATCTCACGTGAATCGTGAGTCCGCGGACCGAATGTTACCGCTCCGCATCATTTGCCTCACGATCTCATCCCGAGTCTGGTGTTGAGGACGCCCGAGCAAGATTCCCGTGCTAGGATGACCGCATGGTACGGCCCTCCCCCGCGACGTTCTCTCGCCCGTACCGGTTCCCCCACCGTCTCGTGTCGGCATGTCCGTGCGTCCTGAGACCGGGGATCTGACCGGGGTGAACGCATGACGCCGTTAGGAGATTCATGGATGATGTGGCTGAAGGGGTGTCCCAAGTGTCGAGGTGACCTGATCGAGGAAGCCGCGATCGGGCCCTGGGTGGCGGGCGCCCGCTACGTTAGCTGCCTGCAGTGTGGCTACATGCTGGCCGACAACGAGGAAGCCGCGCTGAAGACGACAGAACGGCGCTGGGGGCGTCGAGTCGGCGCGGCCTGACCCTGATCGATCGGGCAACGAACGCAGAGGCCCGGCGGAAGAGCGCCGGGCCTCTCCTTTTGCTACCCAATTCGCGGTTGTGGCATCTTAGACGTTACGTACATGCAACAGTCAGAAGCAGTCATTATCGTCCCCACGTATAACGAGAGGGAGAACCTCCCGAACCTCATTCCGCGCATTCTTGAACAGAGCGAGCAGTTCCACGTGCTCGTGGTGGACGACAGCTCGCCAGATGGAACTGGCCGTATCGCCGACGAGATCGCCGCCGCGCAGCCTCGTGTAC
>JANNOC010000260.1:0-13129 GCA_031398865.1 Gemmatimonadota bacterium
CGCGCGATCTGCCATGGCGGCGCACGCGGGACCCGTACCACGTGCTCGTGTCGGAGCTGATGTTGCAGCAGACCCCGGTCGCGCGGGTCGAGCCGCGCTACCACGAGTTCCTGGAGCGCTTCCCGACGCTCGATAGCGTCGCGTCGGCGCCGCCGCGGCAAGTGCGCGCAGCGTGGCGCGGCCGGGGGTGTTAGGCACGCGCGCGCCCCCTGCATCGCCTCGCGCGCAGTGTCACGCGCTCGCCGTCAGCCGCCCTTCCCGAGACGCCTGACGAGCTCCGCGCGCTGCCGGGCATCGGCGCGTACACGGCTGGCGCGGTAGCGTCGTGTGCCTACGAGCGGCGTGCCGCGCTCGTGGACACCAATGTGGCGCGCGTGCTCAGGCGCGTCTTCGCGCCGGAGTTAGATCCGAAGTCGGCGCGCGGCGCCAAGACGCTCTGGGCGATCGCCGAGTCGCTCCTGCCGCGCACCGGGCGGTTGGCGTGGACGCACAATCAGGCGGTGATGGAGTTAGGCGCGCTCGTGTGCACGGCGCGAGTCAGGCGGTGCACACAGTGCCCGGTCCGTTCGGTGTGCGCGTCACGTCAGGCCTGACGGCAGCTTCCACCGCCATCCATACCACCAGTCGCACGTCGTCGAGCCGTAATAATCACGGCTGAATTCCAGACATTATGAGGCTGGATTCCAGACGTACTGGCCAAGGCGTACGGGCAACAGTGCTTACGCTGTCAGGCCGCAGCGCGGGTTGGTTGCGGTCTTCCTATCCGGGACCGCCCATGGGCGGCGATGACAGGGGGCTGCCGCGCTGGGACTTCGTGCGCGGGCACTGCGCCACCCTCCCTCCGACCCCTACTTCCGCAGCGGCGCCTTCGACGCGACCGGATTCCGCGTAATCGTCGAACGATATTCGCGCTCGCCCTTCCCCGTGTAGATCTGCCGCGGGCGCGCGATCTTCTGCTCCTTGTCGAGCAGCATCTCCTCCCACTGCGCCAGCCAGCCCGCGGTGCGCGCCACAGCGAAGAGCACCGTGAAGAACTCGGTCGGGAATGCCATCGAGCGGTAGATCAGCCCCGTGTAGAAATCCACGTTGGGATACAGTTTCCGCGAGATGAAGTACTCGTCCGAGAGCGCGATGCGCTCGAGCTCCATTGCGATCTCGAGATCCTTGTCCATCCCCACTTGCTTGAACACGTCGTCGGCGAGCTGCTTCACGATGCGTGCGCGTGGATCGTAGCTCTTGTACACGCGGTGACCGAAGCCCATCAGTCGCTGCCCCTTCCCTCCCTTCACCTCCTCGACGAACGCGGGAACGTTCTTCGGGTGGCCGATCTCGCCGATCATGCGCAGCACCTGCTCGTTCGCGCCGCCGTGCAGCGGACCGTACAGCGCCGCGATCCCCGCGGCCACCGCCGAGAATGGGTCTACCTGTGACGAGCCGACGGCGCGGACCGCGCTGGTGGAGCAATTCTGCTCGTGATCGGCGTGCAGGATGAACAGGATTTCGAGTGCGCGCGTGAACACGGGATTGGCCTCGTACTTCGGCTCGCTCATCCGCGCGACCATGGAGAGGAAGTTCTCCGTGTACGACAGGCTGTTGTCCGGATAGATGAACGGCAGCCCCTTCACGTGCCGGTAGGCGAACGCGGCCAGCGTCGGCACCTTCGCCAGGAGGCGTATGATCGAGATGCTGCGCTGCTCGGGCTCGAAGATGTCCTTCGCCTGCGGATAGAACGCCGACATCGCCGCGACCGTGCTGCACAGTATGGACATCGGGTGCGCATCATACCGGAAGCCTTCCAGGAACTTCCGGATGTTCTCATGCACGTAGGTGTGGAAGGTGATGTCCCGCACCCAATCGTCATATTCCTTCTGCGCCGGAAGCTCGCCGTGCCGCAACAGCCACGCGACTTCCAGAAAACTCGCCTTGTCCGCCAGCTGTTCAATGGGATAGCCGCGATATCGCAGTATCCCCTTATCGCCGTCGATGAACGTGATGGCGCTCTTGCACGACGCGGTGTTCATGAACGCCGGGTCGTAGCTCATCAAGCCGAAGTCACCGTCGTTCTGCTTGATCTGGCGCAGATCCATCCCCCGGATCGCCTGATCGCCTTCAACGCCGCTCTCGAGAATGGGAACGGTATAGCTCTTCCCGGTGCGCGTGTCGCGCAGCTCGATCGACGCTCCTTCCGTCACAGGCGTCGCGTCCCCCTGCGCCTTGCTCTGCGCGGCGCCAGCTTTCGCGGGTGAGGTCGCCGCGGGCGTCCCAGTCTTGCTCATACCACGCCTCTCCACTGAGAATAGTCGGCGCGGGCCACGCGCCCCCGACTCGGCATTATTCGTTGGCAAAACACCGGCCGCGGCCGACTCACCCGCATGCCGCTTCCGGATGCCCAAAGGTAGCGCGAAAACGCGCGCGTCGCATTGGCGCCATCGTGCCCCGCACGTTTTCTTTCGGCGATTGTGATCGCGCTCACGCTTTCGGGAGAGCTGCCCTCCGCGGCGCGACTCGTTGTCGTCGCGCTCGTCGCTGCCGCGGCCGGAGTGATGAACGCGATCGCCGGTGGAGGGACGCTGCTCACCTTCCCCGCCCTCATTGGACTCGGCGTCCCCCCAATCGTCGCGAACGCCACCAGTACCGTGGCGCTCTGGCCCGGCGCCCTCGGAAGTCTGTGGGGCTATCGCCGCGAGCTCGGCGGCGCAACCGGATGGGCCGTACGGTTGGCCATTCCCAGCGTGTTGGGAGGACTCATCGGCGCCCTCCTTCTGCTGCGCACCGATCCCGCGACGTTCTCCGCACTCGCGCCCTGGCTCGTGCTTGGTGCAACGCTGCTCTTCGTGCTGCAGGCGCCAGTGCTCGGCTGGATTCGCCGGCGCGCATCCAACCTCCCTCGAGATGAGAGCGGAACCGACACAGCCAACAGCGCGCGGTCACCCGCCGTCGTTCCGCATACATCAACAGCGTTCGTGCTCATCTTCCAGTTCGTTATCGCCGTGTATGGTGGCTACTTCGGCGCGGGAATCGGCATCCTGATGCTCGCTGCCCTCGGGATGGCCGGCCTTACCAATATTCACCGCATGAACGGGCTGAAGAATTGGGCGGGGCTGTGCATCAACCTCGTCGCTGCCACCACTTTCGCGGCGAGCGGTCTGGTGAACTGGCCCGTTGCGCTGGCGATGGGAGTGGGGGCGACGGCGGGAGGCTACGCGGGATCAGGCCTGGCGCAGCGCGTGTCGCAAGCCACGGTGCGACGCGCGATCGCCGTCATCGGATTCGGAAGCGCGTTGTGGTTGCTCACCCGCCCGGTGTGAGAAGCGGGGGGGACTGGAAGAGCGGGGACTGAAGAGCAGGACCGGGACCGGGGAGCGAGAAACGGACCCCCCTGACGCTAATGCGTCGTGCTGCCGGAATGCGCGAGCGCGAGGGCGCTGCCCCAACTGCCGGTCACGCGACCCGCGCGCTCACATAATCCCATGAGAGCATGCTCGGGCAGATACTGCCACCCGAGCGGGAAGTCCGTCAGCCGCCGTCGGTCGTCGGCGCCGAGGAAGCAGAGCCAGCCCTCGAGGAGCTCCGGTTCCAGTGACTCATCGTTGGAGGCGCCGCCTCCCAGCACGCGCGCCGACACTTCCCAGACTTCCCATACAGAGCCTTGCCGGTCTCTGAACTGCCGCAATGCCGACTCCTTGTACAGCCGCCCTGCCCATCGCCTGAAGTTCCTTTGCAACTGCATTGTTACAAGGCAGACGACATGCCAGCCCGGCTACGCGGCCACGGAATCCGCTCATGCCTGGGAAGGGACGGCGAGAGCATGCACGATCCGCCACTCCTCGGCAGTCACCGGCTGAACCGAGAGGCGACTTCCCTTCTGAACCAGCACCATGCGTTCGAGTCCCGGCGTCTGGCGCAATCTGGCGAGGGGAATTTCCTGCTCGAAGCGTGACACCGCACGCACGTCCACCGTGAACCACGCGGGCGACTCGCGCGTGCTCCGGGCATCGTAATGCGAGTCGGACGCATCGAATGCGGTGGGATCGGGATATCCTTCGCGCACCACCTCGGCCTCGCCGACAATCGCCGGAACGTCCGTGCTCGAATGGTAGAACAGCACACCATCGCCGCGCTGCATCTCGTCGCGAAGCAGGTTGCGCGCCTGGTAGTTACGGACGCCTTCCCAGGACGTCGTGCGTTTCGGCGCGCCTAACAGGTGGTCGAAGGAAAAGCTCGACGGCTCGGACTTGATCAGCCAGTAGCGCCGCTCGCGCGCCGGCTGGGATCGCTTCGCCAGCGTCATGCAATCCCCGACTTGATGGCCGCGATGACGCGATCGGCGAACATGTCGATTTCATCCAGCGTCGTATACACGTTCGGTGTCACACGAATACCGTGGAACTCCGGATGCACGATGGGCGTGGAGATGATCCGGTGCTTCGCCCAGAGCCACGCCTGCAGTTGCACCGTGTCCAGGCCATCCACGTTGAAGAGCGCGATGCCGCCGGCATGCCGGTCGTCGAGCGGCGTCAGTACGTGGACGCGCCCGCTCTCGGACAGCAGACGCTTCGCCCAGCGGTCACGCAGCAACCGGAGACGCGCAACCTTGCGCGCACCCCCGATACCGCGGTGAAAAGCAAGCGCCGCCGCGATGGCGTTGTGGTTCGCCGCCGGATGCGTTCCGATCTCTTCGTACTTGCGGATGTTGTCGTCCATCGTCGCCGGGGCCGCCATGAGCGGCCAGAGCGCCTTCTGACGTTCCTTGCGAACGTACAGAAAGCCGGTTCCGATGGGCGCCAGCAGCCATTTGTGCAGACTCGTTCCGTAATAATCACAGCCAAGCGCGTCGCGCGTGAAGGGGAAGTGCGCGTACGCATGCGCGCCATCCACGAACACCTGGATCCCGCGCTCGCGCGCGAGCGTTACGATCTCGCGCACCGGGAGGATCTGTCCCGTAAGATTTGTGATGTGCGTAACCTCGATCACCCGCGTACGCGGCGTGATGGCCTGACGGAAGCGCTCGACGACGTACGCATCGGAGCGCGGCGGCACGTCGAAGGTGATCTGCCTGACGACGATGCCCTCACGCCGGGCGCGCTGCTCCCAGGCCGTGATCATGCGTGGATAGTTCTGCGTGGTCATGAGCACTTCGTCGCCCCGCGCGAGGTCCACCCCGAAGATCATCGTCTCGAGCGCCTCGGAAGCATTGCGCACGATCGCCATCTCTTCCGGATCACAGCCGAAGTCCGCCGCGAGATCGCGTCGCACGCTCTCGATGCGCGGCTCCAGCACGCGCCACATATGCTCCACCGGCGCTTCGTTGCTGAAACGGAGGTCGCGCACCATCGCTTCGAGCACATGCGTCGGCGTGGGACTCACACCGCCGTTATTGAGATTGATCAGCGTGCGGTCCACGTCGAACGCGCGCTGGATCTCGCTCCAGTACGACTCGTCGTCCGCGACGCTTACCGCGTCGCGCTCACCCGCGAGCGCGTGAGCGCGAAACAGCGACGGAATGGCGTGCTCGCGAAACGCCGGGCCAGCCAGCGCCACGGAGGCGAGGCCGGAGAGAAAAGTGCGGCGTGAGGTCATGGGCGGCTCCAGAATCCGGGACGGGTCTCGCCTCAATCATCTGCGCTGCGACCCGCGGCGTCCAGCGCGCCATTCTGCAACGCTCCTTGATGCCCACCCAACGTCCCACTACGATGCACCGCATGCCCGGGGAGCGTACGATACTGCTGGCTGGAGCGACGGGGCTCGTTGGACGCCACTGCCTGCGCGCGTTCCTCGAAGATCCCGGTGTGCAGCGGGTCGTCACCCTCACTCGGCGTCCCCTTCCCGAGCTGCACGCGATCCCTCCGTCCGCGCTCGCGAAGCTCGAGTCGCGCATTGTCGACTTCAGCCGCCTCGCCAGTGTGGTCGATCTACCGCGAGTCGATCAGGTCTGTTGCGCACTCGGCACCACAATCAAGCAGGCCGGGTCCCGCGCCAACTTCCGCGAGGTGGACTACGACTATCCCGTGGCGCTGGCTCGCCGTGGGATCGAGCTGGAGGCGACGCATTTCCTCCTGGTGAGCGCGCTCAGCGCCAATCCTGACTCGGCGATTTTCTACAGTCGCGTCAAGGGCGAGACCGAGCGAACAGTGAGGGAGCTGCCGTACCGCAGCGTCACGATCGTTCGTCCATCGGTGCTGCTGGGGGAGCGCTCGGAGTTCCGACTAGCCGAGGAACTCGCCAAGCATCTGGCCTTTCTGACGCCGCGGCGCTACGCCCCAGTGGCCGCGGCCGCGGTGGCCGCGACACTCGTTAGGGCGGCGCGCGAGGACCATGCCGGCGTGCGCATCATCGAGTCCGCCCAAATCGCGTAGGAGCCGCACTTCCCGCCCCGCACTTCCCGTCACGCTACATCGTAGTCGCAGGCGGTAGATCCAGCTCGAAGAAGAAGCATGTGCCGCGGTCCGGGGCCGTCTCGACACGCAGCTCCCCGCCCATCACGTCCACGAGCTTGTGGCAGATGGCGAGACCCAGACCCGCGCTGGAGAACGTGTAATCTCCCGGGCGCTGCCGGCGACGAAACGCGTCGAACAGCGTGGACATGACCGCGGGAGGAATGCCCTTTCCCGTGTCACGGACCGCGAACTCGAGCCGTGTGCGCGACAGCGGCTTGCAGATCACTTCGACCTGCCCGCTCGACGTGAACTTGAGGGCGTTCGTCGTGAGATTGAGGAGTACGCGATTGAGCGCGGCCGGCTGCCCGACTCGGACGTCCGCTTCCGGCGGCGTCACGTTGATCGTCAGTCCCTTTTCTTCTGCGATAGGCTGCACAATATCCACGACCGCCTGGAGCATTTCCGCCAGCGAGAACGGAATCGGATGCAGGTCCACCAATCGCTCGCATCCGCGCGCGAGCTCGATGAGATCGCTGGCGAGCGAGCTCAGTCCAAAGGCGGCGTTGTAGACGAGCCCGAGCTGGCGCTCCTGAATTGGCGTGATGGTACCGCTGCGCGCCTTCCGCATCGTTTCCACCAAAAAGAGAATCGAGCCCAGTGGCGACCGCATGTCGTGCGCGACCTCGACGATCAAGTCGAGCGAGTCGTGTCCCGACAACCGGTGGGCGAAGCGTTGCGCGGCGTCGGCGTCGATCACCGTCTGCACGTGGTCGAGCGCCATGAGGACCTGCACGACCTCACCCGCATCCAGGTGCTCGGGCAACGCCTTCACGTCCAGCAGGAACTGGCGCCGAAGCGCCTCAGCCATGCGGCGCGCGGGGACGGCGGGGGATAGCGTCAGCCCGGCGTCCTCACCCCGGCACACGCGACGAACGGCGTCGCACAGCGAGGCGAGGTGATCCTTCGCCTGCTCGGACCTTACCCCGTCGTCGGCGAGTTGGTCGCACACGCCGCCGTCTCGCGTCGCGGCGGTGCGGAGCACACCCCAGACTCGCGCGGACACGCGCGTTTCATCGCGATCCGCCTCGTCCCAGGTGACCACCTGCATCAGTGGCTGCGTTGTGTGGTGTGGCCGCATTCCTGGGGGCGAACGGGAATTCCATCGAACCGGAAGTGGGAGGACGTTCCTCCTACCTATTAGTCGAGCGAGCCTGCCATGTCGTCACGCCGGAAGTTGTGCTTCTCCATCAGGCGATACAAGGTGGTGCGATCCACGCTCGCGAGCCGCGCCGCCTTGGACATGTTGCCATCGGCCCGGACCACGAGCCGGGTAAGGTACTCTTTCTCGAAATGCGCCACCAGCTTGTCCTTCGCCGAATGATACCCTTCGTCCATGATCCCCGTGGGCATCCCACCCTCCACGGTGGTCTTCACCATCTCGTCATAGATGGGAATGTCATCGGGGCGGATCTGCTGGTTCGGCTCGGCGAGCACGGCCACATGCTCGATCGCGTTCTGGAGCTCCCGCACATTGCCACGCCATGGACGGGAGCGCAGGAAATCCATCGCGTCGTCGCTGATGCGCGGCGCCGGATCGCCGTTGTGGCGATGCCGATCCCAATAGTGCGCCAGAAAGTGGTTGGCCAGCAGAGGAATGTCTTCCACTCGCTTGCGCAACGGCGGCAGCTTGATCGGTACGACGCGGAGCCGGTAGAAAAGGTCTTCGCGCAGAATCCCCGCTGACACCGCTTCCTGTGGATCGCGATTGGTGGCCGAGATGAAGCGGACGTCCACCGCCGCGTCCTGCGACTCGCTGCCGACCCGCCGGACTACGCCGTCCTGGAGAACGCGCAGCAGCTTGGCCTGAATCGGGTGCGACATTTCTGTCAGTTCGTCCAGGAAGAGCGTGCCGCCGTTGGCGGTCTCCAGCAGGCCTGGCTTTTCGCGATCAGCGCCGGTAAACGAACCCTTGCGGTGACCGAACATTTCCGATTCCAGCAGCGGCTCGGGGAGCGCGGCGCAGTTGATCGGCACCAGCGCGCGGCTGGCGCGCCTGCTGTGATGGTGAATGAACTGCGCGATCAGTTCCTTACCCGTGCCGCTCTCGCCGGTGATCATCACGGAGGCGTCCGTCATCGCGACCTTGCGCGCCAACTCCACCGCCTGACGAAATGCCGGAGATACACCCAACAGCGTGATCTTGTCGCTGTTGCCGTTCTGCTTCAGGAGCTGCGCCCGAAGGTCTTTGGTTTCCCGCGCGACCATGATCGCGTGCGACGCCCGGCCCACAAGCACCTGGAGGTGCGTCGCGGAGAAGGGCTTCGGCAGGTAGTCCCATGCACCCGCGCGCAACGCCTCGATGCTCGTCGTGACACTCGGGTTTCCGGTCATCATCACGACAATCGTATCTTTTTGAGCATCGAGTGCGGCCTTGAGGACGTCCATGCCGGAGATGGGCGTCATGTACAAGTCGCACAGGATCAGGTCGAACTTCTTGCGCCGGAGCATGTCAACCGCCTCGTCGCCACGGCCGCTGGAGGAGACGTTGAAGCCATCTGCCTGAAGCACGCTCACGCACCCTTCCCGGAGCGTCCGGTCGTCGTCCACCACAAGCACCTTCATGCTCGCCTTGACCGCCGGGGAAATCGAAAGCGGATCGCGATGCTCGCTCTCTGTGGGGGCCTGGTAGCTCGTATGTTCGATGGAACTGGTGGACATTTTCCGTCCTCCTGAAGGACGCTGTCGGGACCACGAGCGGCCCGCTGGCTAGGCGGGATTGCCAAATGGTCGTTAAGACCTTAGTTCGGCTGACGCAACGTTAGATACCGCCAACTGTGGCGTCTGTCAAGCATACGTTGTGTGACGCCAACAGTGTGTGGTACGGACAGCACAACAGCGTGTTGCGCAATGGCAGCAGGCGGTGTTCCGGCAGTGCGTTTCCCCCCGTAAGACTGCCTTGGTTGCTGGGCTGGCTCTTGCGTAACCCCGCGCCGCGGCGGTCCATGCCCCAGCGGTGGCCGGACCCCGCCTTCCGCCGGCCGCCCCTTCGCGACAGCCCTCGACATGTCCGAAAATCTGATTCCCAGCAATTACCCGACGTACTCCCCCGCTGGCGTCTCCCCAGGAGCGGGACCGGTGCAGCAATGGTCGCCGCCTACGCCTCCCGCGCACGGGCCGGCCACTCTGCTGCGACGCTTCCTCGCCCTCGTCCGGCGCTCGAAGTGGATCATGCTCGCCATAGTCATTGCGGGCACGGGCCTCGGAGTTCTGGCGACCCGCCTCCTCGCGCCGTCCTACGAGGTACACGCGACCGTCTGGATCGCGAACGACGCAGACAACGACCAGCAGCGCGGACCCATACGCGCCAGCGAGATGTTGAGCACGTCGGCTTTCGTGGAACTCCTGCGCAGCTTCGCCATTGTGGATTCGGTAGTGAATCGCGTGGGTCTCTACCTCATCCCTGGTGACGTCGCCGATTCCGCCGCGTTCGCGGGCTTTCGACTGGGCGAGCCCTTCCGGCCCGGTCGCTACGAGCTGAGCACGGACGCGGCGGGACGGAACTACGTGCTCGCGGTCCCGAAGGAGCGTGGCGTTGAGGGAGGAGTGGTGGGAGACTCCATCGGCCGGAAGCTGGGCTTCCGATGGGCCCCGTCCGCCACTGCTCTACCGGCAGCATCCAAGCTGCGCTTCACGGTCATCACGCCGCGCGAAGCGTCCATCGAGCTCAATTCACGGCTCATGGCGCACTTGCCTCCGGAAAGCAATTTCCTCCACCTCACGTTGCGCGGATCCGATCCCGTCCGGACGGCCGCGACCATGAACGTGTGGATCGATGAGTTCGTGTCGTCTTCAGCCGTTCTCAAGAAGAAAAATCTCGTGGAATTCGCGAGCATCCTTCAGGGTCAGCTGCGCTTCGCGGAGCGCGAGCTGAAAAACGCCGAGATCAGCCTCGAGCGCTTTCGCGTGAACACGATCACGCTCCCGGCAGAGGGTGGCGCGGTGTCCGGCGGGGTCGAGGCGACGCGCGACCCCGTCATGACAAACTACTTCGCCCAGAAGCTGGCGCACGACAACATACGCCGCGATCGGGAGACGCTCGAACATGCGGTGAACGATGCCGTTCGCGGTGAGCTGAACCCCAACGTCTTTCTCGCGATCCCGAGCGTGCGCGAGAGCGCTCCGAATCTGCGGGACGCCATCGGCGAGCTGTCCGCCAAGCAGGCGCAGCTGCGCGCGGCGCAGCAGTTCTATACCGATGAGCACAAGACCATTCGCGATCTCAAGACAGCCGTGGGACAGCTCGAGTCGCAGACGATTCCGCAGCTCGCGCAGAGCGAGCTGGATCAGCTGAGACGACGAGAGGAAGACCTCAATCGCAGAATCAGCAGCGCGTCGCGCGAGCTGCGCAATATTCCGACACGGACCATCGAGGAAATGCGGCTGCGTCGCGAGGTCGATGTGGCAGAGAACCTGTATACCTCGCTGCAGAACCGCTTTGAGGAAGCCAAGCTCGCCGAAGCGAGTGCCATGGCAGACCTGAGCATCCTCGACGCCGCTGTCGCACCCCAATACCCCAGCAACAACACCGCGCCCAAGATCATCCTTCTCGCCTTTCTGGCGAGTTTCGCCGCGGCGGCGGCCGTGGCGTTCGTCCTCGACCGGCTGGATCAGCGCGTGCGGTATCCCGATCAGGTTACGCACGAACTGGGGCTTACGATCCTCGGCGCAGTGCCGACTATTCGGCAGAATCGTTCACGCGCAACGAGTCCAGAGCAGGCGGTTCAGGTTGTCGAGGCGTTCCGTTCGATCCGTCTGAACCTGCGACACGCCTTCGAGCCCAAGGCGCCGGTCGTCCTCACCGTGACCAGCGCTGGCGCCGGCGACGGCAAGTCGCTGGTGTCGGCGAACGTGGCACTCTCCTTCGCGGAATCCGGCTACCGCACGCTGCTCATTGACGGAGACACCCGCCGCGGCGAATTGCACACGATGTTCGGCGTGGAGCGCGTTCCTGGGCTGATCGATTTCCTCATGGGGGAAGCGCCGCTCGAGGACATCTTGCGCGAAACGACGCACGATAAGCTGTCGCTCATTCCCTGCGGCACGCGCAAGCATCGTGGTCCGGAGCTGCTCGAATCGAAGGCCATGTCCGAGCTTCTGTCGGAGATGGAGGCCACCTTCGAAGTCATCATCGTGGACAGCCCTCCCCTTGGCGCGGGCATTGATCCCTTCGCGCTGGGTACGGCCACCGGCAACATGCTGATCGTCGTGCGCACCGGCGAAACTGATCGTCGGCTGGCGCAAGCGAAGCTCTCGATCCTGGACCGCCTCCCCGTTCGACTGATCGGCGCCGTCCTCAACGACGTGCGCGCCACCGAGGACGAGCATCTGTATTACTCGTACCTCGACGGCTATTCGACGTCGGAAGAGACCACGCCGAAGCTGACATCGCCGGTGTAGCTGGAGAAGCGGTCCTCTCCGTCAGTGCGTGAACTTCACCGGAACATCGTCGAAGGCGACGATGCGCGTGCTGGCGTCGCCGCGATTATGACGCAGAGCAGTGGCGGCCCGAAGAAGCATTTCCACGGCGTCTACCGACGACTCAGCGAAGTCCGGGACTGCGCAGTATCCGGCGCGGATCGTCATCGGGTGCGCTTCAACGCCGGCCGGCAGCGGCGCCAGTGCGATCATCTCCTGAATCCGCTCGACTAACCGCACCGCGCCGCTGGCCTGCGTGGCAGGCGCGATGATCGCGAACTCGGCCTGCCCCAGCCGCCCGACTGCATCCGATGTTCGGCCGGACCGTCGCAGTACCGAGCCGAGTTGTTCCGCGAGGCGCGACGCCAGCTCGTCCACGAGCGCATCAGAAACTCGGTGGCCGTCGGTGTTCGGCGCGAACGCGACGCAGGCGAGCGGGTCATGACGGCGAAAAGCTGCCGCGCCGATTTCGCGCGCGCGCCGTGTGAGACCCCGAACGTTGTAGAGTCCGGAGACCTCATCCAGCAGGCTCTCGTCTCGCAGTCGGTCCATTTCGCGCTTGGAGCGCATGAATGTCTCGAGCTTCAGCAGCAGCACTTCGCCGTCCAGCGGCTGGCTGCAGAATTCCCAGGCACCCGCCTGATATGCGCTGAGTCGCTGCGCGCGGCCCGCGGGACCGGAGGTCGTAATAATGATTGGCGTGTGCGCCCCGAAGTGCGCGTCCTCGCGCAGTTGGCGGCAGATATCCACGCCATCCATATCAGGCATTCGCGCGTCGAGAATGACGATGTCTGGCTGAGCCGAGCGAGCCAGCTCGAGCGCCTGGCGCCCCGTATACGCACGAAGAACGGCGTAGCCATTCGGGCCCAGAATACTTTCCAGCGAGCGCGACGACCACTCCTGGTCGTTCGCGACCAGAACCATCGCGGGGCGCGACGGCAGGCTACTCACTCGAGTAATCAATCTCGGGGGGTCGAAGGGCAGCCTCGCTGCTGGGCGCGGCGTAGACCGTCCGGAGCGATGCAGGAGTCATGCGGGATCCGGCTGCAAAGCTAAATTAAAGCCCTGCAATGTTTAAGCATGCAACCTCCAGGTCCTCCGGCGCCGATTCTGCCGCGCTTGTGCCACACGGAGCGATGTAGGAATGTAACGCAAGTCGATCGATTGCGACAATGTCCCGAGGCGGCTCGTCAGTTTCAGTTCATGGGCCTCCACCCCTTTGGGTTTCCCATACTTCCGGCTGTTCTCTCCCGTTAGCGCTGTAGTACTGATGTACG
>JANNOC010000282.1:0-1537 GCA_031398865.1 Gemmatimonadota bacterium
TGATCGTGTGCGCAACCGCGCTTCTCGCGTTCGGCGCCTGGCTTGCAGCCGGCGCCGTGGCAGCGATGGCGATCGGCGTGATCGGCACCTACGTCAGCCTCTCGCCGCGGATGCTGAAGGAATGGGAGCGAGGCGTGCTCCTGCGACTCGGCCGCTTCGAGCGCGTGCTCGGGCCGGGCATCAACTGGACGTTTCCCGGCTTCGACCGGCTGGTCTCGACCGTGGACATGCGCATCCGCTCGACGCCCTTCCAGGCCGAGAAGACGCTGACGAAGGACACGGTTCCCGTCAACGTCGATGCCGTGCTGTTCTGGGTGGTCACCGATGCCAGGAAGGCCATCGTCGAAGTGGAGCACTACGCCGCCACCGTGAGCTGGGCTGCCCAGACGACGCTCCGGGACGTGATCGGGCACACGGAACTGGTGGGCATGATCTCGGACCGGGAGCAGGTCGATCGTCAGTTGCAGGAGATCATCGACGCGAAGACCAGCGACTGGGGGATCACCGTGATGTCGGTCGAGATCCGCGACGTCAGGCTGCCCGCCATGCTCGAGGATGCCATGAGCCGCAAGGCCCAGGCAGATCGCGAGAGCGAGGCGCGGATCATCCTGGCGCATTCGGAGCTGGCCGTGGCCCACGAGATGGAGCAAGCGTCGGCCGTGTACCGGCGCAACCCCATTGCCCTGCGGATTCGCGCGATGAACATGACCTACGAGTCGATCAAGGAGCGCGGCGCGCTGATGGTCGTGCCGAGTGACATGGTCTCATCGCTGGGCAATCTCGCAGCCTTCGCGCCCGCGGCATTCGACCCACCTGGACCGCGCCTGACCGACAGCGCAACCGGCGGGACCGACGAATGATGGACCGCTGGCACCTGCTGCGCATGGTCAGCCAGCGGTCCCTGCTCTCGTGCCGGCTCGAGTTCGAAGATCGGCGGCTCGACCGCGCGTCGCTCTTCCCGCTGTTCGATGACGAGGGGCGGACGCGGATGGTGTTGATCACCGCCGAGGAGACCGGGCGCATCATGTTGGCCAATTGGGCGGCCGGTCTGTTCGTGCGCGACTGGGCGCTGCGAAATCGCCTGCGCCTGCGGTTCACCGATCTGAGCGACGCGTCGGCGTGGGAGGAAGAGCGCTTTCAGGATCTGTGGCACTTCGATCCCCGGTGGGTGCTCGGCGACGAGCGGTACCAGGGCCACGGGGCGGTTCCCCCCCTGCGCAGCACGAACATCCCCGGCTACGATCAGACAGTGTCAGGGGTCGCCTTCGATCCGAGCCTGGGGCGCGCAGCGTACGTGGTGAGACGGTCCGATGAGTCGGTGAGCGTCCGGCGCTTCAATGCGCACACTCTGGAGGCCGCCGCCACGCTCCGTCGCGCCGCGCACGTGCCGCCCCGCCGCGCTGCTGCGGTGGGGTGGCAGCCTCGCCCATCAGCTCCTCGCTCTTGCCGGCGGCGTACACCTGGGCGTTGTCGAAGAAGTTGACGCCCTGGTCCCAGGCCGCGGCCATGCACTCGCGCGCCGCATTGGCATCCAGCT
>JANNOC010000312.1:0-4036 GCA_031398865.1 Gemmatimonadota bacterium
CGAAGACCGGCGCATGCTGCTCGACGTAGCGCGGGCCGTGAAGGCGGCCGGCGCCTCCATGTTGCGTGGCGGCGCCTACAAGCCTCGCTCGTCGCCGTACGCGTTTCAGGGTCTCGGCGCTGCGGCGCTGGAACTCCTGGCCGAAGCTCGCGCCGCCACGGGCCTGCTCGTCGTAACCGAGGTGCTCGATCCGAGAGACGTCGAGCTGGTCGCGCGCTACGCGAACGTGATTCAGATCGGCACGCGCAACATGCAGAACTACGCGCTGCTCGCCGAGGTGGGACGGGCCGGGCGGCCCGTGCTGTTGAAGCGCGGCTACGCCGCAACGATTGACGAGCTGTTGCTCGCCGCCGAACACGTGATGGCGAACGGAAATTCCGACGTGATCCTGTGCGAGCGCGGCATTCGCACATTCGACACGAAGACGCGCAACATGCTCGACGTGAGCGCCGTCCCGGTGCTCAAATCCGAAACACATCTGCCGGTCTTCGTGGATCCCAGCCACGCCGCCGGGCGCGCTGACCTCGTTGCGCCGCTCGCTTACGCGGCCGTTGCCGCCGGCGCGGATGGCCTGCTCATCGAGGTGCATCCGGACCCGGAGCATGCCCGCTCCGACGGCGAGCAATCGCTCACCCCCGCCGCGTTTGCGACGCTGATGCGTCGGATCGCGGTTTTGGCGGCGGTCGTCGGACGCGATCTGCGACTCGTACCGAGGGTGACGCCGGGCCCCGAGCACGCATCGGAGGAGGAGCAGGAGGTCGAGTCCTTGCCCGAGTCGCTCAAGCACGTGCGTGCCGAGATCGAGCACATCGATCGCGAGATCGTTTCGCTCGTCGTCCGGCGCGTGCTCCTCGCGCGCGAGGCCGGTTTCGTGAAACGCGAGGCGGGGCTTCCGGTCGTTGATCGGGTGCAGGAACGGCTGGTGCTCTCCCGGGCGCGCGCACTCGCCGACGAGGCAGGCTTGCCATATCCCGAGCTGCGTGAGTTGCTGCGGCACATGATTGCCGTCGCGCGACGCGCGCAGATTCTGGATCTCGCGTCGGAGCGGCATCTGGAGTCACGCTGATCGACTCAGCGTCGCGCCGGATGCCGAACCCGATAGCGAGGTCTCGCCGGCCGGTGCCCTGCGTGCGGGAGTCTCCCTCGGCTCACACTTGTGTCGGTACGGCTCGCTCGTGCTCCTCGGTATAAGCCGCGCGAGATCGCCAGAAGCAGCACAACGCGCATGATCATCGCCAGGGCGAGACCTAGGCGACGCGCCTTCGCGCGCTACTCATGCGGAAGTTTGTCCGCGAGAATCGAGATGAAAACCACGTAGTCGATGCCGAGCACGATTTCGAGCACGGTCAGCGTCGACAGCGCTATCTAGGCTGCGGATCAGACAGCCATTCCATGAGTGAGCGGTTCAGGGTTGAGAGTACACCAAGGGGCGGCTGGAATCGTCAAGCGCGCAAAACGTCCGTACAGCGCAATTTCCGCTGCCGACCGGGCAGCACAGCCCCGCCGTGCTCGAGCACGAACCCGGAAAAAAGGTTCAGATTCGCGGCGAGCTGGTACACGTACGGGCGAAAGCCCACGCCCTGGACCGTGCCCCCGAGTCGTGCGCGAACGCGCCGGAATGCCGCGGGGGTGATCGCCATCGTCAGGTGTTCGCGCGCGAAGGTGCGGGGTTGTCGGTGCGTTTGTCGATGCCCTCCACGAGCGCATGCTCGGTCTCGGGCCGGCTCTCGCCCCAGATGAGCAACAAACCCATGATGCCGTAGATCGGAAGATGCCCGACCAGTTCGCGCCAGCCCAGAAGTGGGAGAGTGAGATTGAAGGGCACCCAGAGAACGATGATGAGCAGCCGCACGAACGCCCCGGACATGAGCAGCAAGCCGAGCGTCAACTCGACGATTCCCGCGAGGAACAGGAACTCCCGATCGCCGATCGCCGTCAGGCCCACGGCCGGAAGAAAGTTGAAGCGATGCTCGGCGAGGAATGCGAGTCCCATGGGCTCGTTCCAGAGTTTCTCGGTGAACGCAACCATGGCGATGCTCAGCCCGGTCAGCACCCGCAGCACCGGCGCGGCATGCGGCACCAGCGGTTCGATCGGCCTGTGAAGGCGGTCGAGGGCCATGTCAAAGGAGAGCGCGCCCCGGCCCGTGGCGAAAAGGAAGAACGCGATGCCGAGAATCAGAGAGTGCTCGAGCAGACGCAGCGGCCCAAACACGAACGCGCCGGCGAGCCAGGTCGCCGCCAGCGCCACAGCGGCGAGGCGCGTCAGGGCGCCGTAAATGAAACTGAGCGCGATCCCGATCTGTGCCACCCCCAGAACCGCGCCCAGCAGGTTCTCCGGCAGCGAAAGGTTCGGCACGAAGAGGCGAAGACCGATGCCACTGACCAGGAGGGTGACCGCGGTGTGGAAGCCGATAACCAGCGGCATCCACGTGAGCAGCTGCTCGTACCTGTCCCACTTCATGCCCAGCTCCAGCGGCCCCGGAATGATCGGCCGCCGGCCGCGCGCCCGCCACACCACAACCGCGAGCGCGGTAACGCCAAGCGCGATGCCGAGGGGGATCCAAGTTCTCGCGGTCAGCGCCAGTGCGTACTGAACCGGGAAGCGCGCCTCGTCGACGAACCAGCGCTCATGCAGCAGCATCACGGTTGATCCTCTCATCACGGTCCTCCCTCCGAATGTGGCTGACGACGATCTCCTGTCTACGCGCCGACGAGTTTCACCCCGGCACGACTCCGCGCGAAGGGCAGAGCACAGTCCGCGACAGATAACATCTGCATCGAGCACGCCGCGAACGTGCAGGATAACACGCTCCTCAAAGCGAACGGCGGTCCCATTCACGTTGGCGAGGAAGCGATCGTCGCAGACGGTGCCCAGATGGTTGGTGACGGTACGCCTATAAGCAATCGCATACCGCGACGCGTGTCCGCTGCCAGCTCCGGGTGCCGACCCCAACACGAGGGGAACGCCCGCGGAACGCGGACGGCAGGCGCTGGCCAACGCTCTCGCCGAGGCGCATGTGTCACACGCCGATTGCGGGCGAATTCCTGCGTTCATCGGTTTCAACGCGCTCACTCATTCCGACATCGAGGACGGCGCGCCCTTGGCCGTTGGGCGCCGGCTCGCCCGCGGCGTGATACTTCGTGCTGGGTATACGACCTACCCAGGCGCCTACTTCGTGGAGTGGTAGCAGGCGCGCTCCACCGCTGTTCGGCGGTCGGTGTAGCTGTGGTGTTGGCCGTCGCTCCGCTTCACGCGGGGCGGCGGCCTCACGCCGCGGCCACCACTCTGAGAATTCACCCTAATGACTCAGCGCTTCCTCGGCCCTGAGGCCAGTCTCTGGACGGCAGCTCGAAACGCGAAGGCCGGCGGATCACTGGACTCGAGGCACGGTTGCTGGATGAGGAAACCGTTCTTGCCGATGGCCGCATCTCTTGGTGGACGCGATGGCGGCTCTGTTGGGCGCCGGTGCGGGGAGCGGCGTCCTACGTAGTGAGGTATGTGTCCTTCGAGGGTCCTGGTCACGCTCGCGATGTGCGGGAGCGGTGCCTCACGCTCTGCATCGCCAGCGGGGTGAGCGCTCGCGGCGGCGACCGGGCGGGCCTTAGCCATCAGCTCTCGATGATGTCCGCGAGTCCATCAGTGCAGGTCGCTCGATTTCACGACGGCAGCGTGGGGCCGCTCACAGCAGCGGTTCCGGTAGGTCGCGTACTCCCAGCGAGCCACTAGACCCCGAGGACCTCGAGTTCGACCAGATCCGAGAACTCAACCAGCCTTTGAGCGCCGCGTCCCCTCGGCAGCTTGCCGAAGGCCATATGAGAACGCGGGTCCGATGCTCCGGACCCGCGTTTTGACACTGGTGTCACCTTCCCCGAGCCGGCGCGCAGGCCGGCCCTTACGGCGTCATGTGCACGCCACGTTTCCGCCGCGGGCGTCCCGCTCTGCCTGCGGAATCGTGAAGTTGGGATGCACCTTGTGATTTGGGGCATCCAGGGGCAGCGTCCCGAGCCGGCCGTACAGACGCGCATCGATCCAGCG
>JANNOC010000332.1:0-5272 GCA_031398865.1 Gemmatimonadota bacterium
CTCCGAGATGGGTTTCGACGGGTACGTGCCGCCGAGCATCTTCGAGATCGATGGCGCGCGCGATGTGGCGATCGAGTTCCACTCGCTGTCGAAGACGTACAACATGACGGGGTGGCGCTGCGGCTGGGCGGTGGCCCGGCCCGAGATCGCCAGCGTGCTGGCGAAGCTCAAGTCGTTCATCGATACGGGACCTTTCATGGCGATCCAATCGGCGGGAGTAGCCGCACTCGAGAGCTGGGCGGAGTTCGTGCCGGGCAACGTGCGCATCTTTCAGGAGCGCCGCGACGCGGCCGTCGCGGCGTTCCGTGCCAACGGATTCGCCTGCGCGTCGCCCAAGGCGTCCATGTACCTGTGGCTGCAGCTGCCCGAGGGTCTGCCCAGCGCGTCGTTCGCCGATCGCCTGATGGAAGATGAGGGCGTCGTCGTGCTTCCGGGTTCGGGCTTCGGCGCGGGCGGGGAAGGATTTTTCCGGATCTCGTTCATTGCGTCGCCCGCCCGAATCGCGGAAGCTGCCGGGCGGGCGGGCCGGGTGTTGGCCAGCTTCGAGACGCGAGTCTAGGTGAAGCGCTCCAGCCGCACCCCGTTCGCGCTGTCGTTGGCGCTGCACGCGGCGATCGGCGCGCTGCTCGTCCAGGTCGTCCTGCTGCCTAACGACTTTGCCTCGTGGCTGGAGCGCTCGCCGCAGAGTATTCCGGTGGAGCGGATCGGCTTTCTGTCACTGCCGCAGCGGGGACCGGAGACACCCGGGCGCAGTGGCGGTGACAATCGTCCGGTGCGGCCCATAGCCGCGCCAGTCGTGCCGGTGCCGTTTGCCGCGGTCGAGGCGCCCCTACCGGCGAGCCCGGCGGCGCCGGTGCCTGAGGAGGGCAGTGGTCCCCTGGTCGGCACCGGCGGCGCCGCGCGCGGGATTCGCCCGAGCTACTCCGAACCGCGCGTCTGGGTGGGACCCGCGGATGTCGTCATGGCGCCGCGCACCCTCAGTGAAGCGCTCGGCGCCGCGCTCCGCACTCGGATCCGGGAGCAGGAAGACTCCGTCGCGGCGCTCGGCAAGCAACGCGCGCCCGGCGACTGGTCATTCCTCCGCGGGGGAAAGAAGTACGGCATGGACTCCTCGGGCCTGCACCTGGGGGACCTGCACATTCCGAACGAAGTGCTCCCCCGTCTGCGCACGGACAACGTGCTCGCGCTGGATCGCATGCGGAACGATGTGCGCACGCGTCGAGAGATCGAGGAACAGTCGCGGCTGCGCATGAATGAGGAGGAGTTCCGGGTCGCTGTGCGCAACATTCGCGAGCGCAAGGAGCGCGAGCGGGCGCGCGCGGAAGCCTTGGCAGCGGGCACCCGAGACTAGCGCCCCAGGGCCTGGGTCGTCGCGGCGCTACGGCGCGGAGGGCTCCGGCGTAAACGCACCGCTGTCGAAGAAGGGCCGGAAAATTCCACTGACGACACCGACCACGCTGAAGTCGTCCTCCGGTCCGATCTCGATCTCCCGCTCCGCGGGATTGGCCGGCTCCAACACGACCGTCTCGCCCCGGTGTCGCAGCGTCTTGACCGTGGCCTCCTCGCCGATGCGCGCGGTGATCACGTCGCCATCGTGCGGCGTGGCGGAGGGGCTCACCATCACATAGTCGCCGTCGTTGATGCCGCGTCCGATCATGCTCTGTCCCTTTACCTTGAGGAAGAACGCGTCCTCCGAGGGCACGAAGCGGCGGTCCATTGTGATGAAGCCTTCCCGATTCTCCGGCATCAACGTGGGTTCTCCCGCATGGATCTTCCCGTAATACGGGATGGGCTGCGTCTGCGCGAGCGCCCCATAGCCCAGCAGTCGAACTCCGCGCGAACGTGAGGGATCCCGCTCGATGTACCCCTTTTGCGCGAGGGAGTGAAGCAGGTCCGACACGGTCTTCGTCGACTTGATGCGAAACTTCTTGCCGATGTCCCGAATGCTCGGCTGGTACGTATTCTCCGTCAGGAAGTCGAGGAGATACTGATACACCTTCCGCTCGACTGGACTCAGCGGCTTGGACATGGGCTCCTCGGGCGTGCGAACGCCGGGCGCAATGATGGGCTTCGAAGCAGGTCTAATGTAGTCGGTACGTGGTGCCGGTCAACCTTTTGTCGCGTGCAACGTTCGCACGGCCGTTACGATGCGCGAGAGCGACAGTTCGCGTCCCAGCATCACGAGCACGTCGAAGATCCCGGGACTCACGGACAGCCCGGTGAGCGCCACGCGCAGCGGCTGGAACACCTTCCCCGCGGCGATACCACGCTCCTCGGCCAGGGCGCGCAGCGCCACCTCGAGCTCCGCCGGCTGCCACACGTCGAGCGCGGCCAAGCGCTCTTCCGCCGCCGCGAGCAGATCCGCGACGTGAGCGGCTTCCTTCCAACTCTTGGCGACGGCCTCTGGGTCGTACTCGATGTCGGCACGAAAGTAGGGCACGGCCTGCCGCACGATGTCGTCGATCGTGCGCGCACGGACGCGCAGAAGGTCGAGCAGCGCGCCATACCACTCGCGGCGCTCCGCCACTTCCTCGGCGCTGGTGAGTCCGGCGGCGATCAGAACGGGCGTCACGATCGGTTCGAGCGTGGCGAGAGACACGCGGCTCAGATGCTGGCCATTCATCCACTCCAGCTTCGTCGGATCGAAGATCGCGGCCTTCTTCTGCAGACCGTCCGCAGAAAACAGCGCGATCATCTCCTCCATCGTCATGACCTCCCGGTCGCCGCCGGGCGACCAGCCAAGCAGCGCGAGAAAGTTCAGCATCGCGCCGGGGAGCAGTCCGAGGTGCTGATAATCGCCCACGGCCGTGGCGCCATGGCGCTTGCTGAGCTTCTTGCCGTCCATCCCATGAATCATCGGCAGGTGGGCAAAGACCGGCAACGCGGCGCCTAACGCGCGGTACAGCATGATCTGCTTGGGGGTGTTGGAGATATGGTCGTCCCCTCGCATCACGCACGTGATCCGCATGGCGATATCGTCCGACACGACGGCCATGTTGTAGATCGGGGTGCCGTCCGACCGCAGCACGACGAAGTCTTCGATGTCCTTGTTGGGGAAAGCGATGCGGTCGTGCACCAGGTCGGGCCACTCGGTGGTGCCCTCCGGTACGCGAAAGCGCACGACGAACGGCTCGCCGGCCGCGGTGCGCCGACGGATCTCCTCGGGCGCGAGCCGATCGCACCGGCGGTCGTACTTGAAGCTCTCCTTGAGCGCACCGGCCTCCTTGCGTCGACTATCCAGCTCGGCTGCCGAGCAGAAACAGCGGTAGGCGGCACCCGTTTCCAGGAGACGCTCGCCATCGCGGCGGTGCCGCTCGAGATTGGCGCCCTGATACACGACCTCGTCGTCCCACGTAAGGCCGAGCCATTCCAACCCGTCGAAGATCGCACGCGTGCTCGCGTCGGTGCTGCGAGCCTTGTCCGTGTCCTCGATGCGAAGCAGGAACTCGCCGCCGTACTTTCTGGCATACAGCCAATTGAACAGTGCCGTGCGAGCGCCACCGACATGCAGGTAACCGGTCGGCGACGGAGCAAAACGAAGCCGAGGACGGTCGGGGAGGGGCGCCGATGCGGTCATGACGAGGGCCTGAGGGGAAACAACGACGCGGGCCCGGCGCCGACGCGACGGACCCGCGACACGGAGAGAGAGGGATTCGAACCCTCGATACAGGTAGACCCCGTATGCCGGTTTAGCAAACCGGTGCCTTCAGCCTCTCGGCCATCTCTCCATGGACGCCGGTTGTGACGTCCGCGCTGCGCAGTGCCCTCGCGTCACGCATTCACGCTCGACACTGCACCGCGACCGAGAGGCGAAAGCTACCGTTGTCGCGTGACGTCGTCAACGGCGCGTATCGTGGCGTGATCCGTGGTCGCATCCGCGTCGGCGAGCGCATCGCGAAACACCATGCACGTCCGATGCGTGCCACCTCGCGCGCGACAGCAGTGCTCGCCGTGGCCGCAACCGGCGTCTTACGTCATGCCGTGGTGCGTCGTACAATCGAGATCATCCCTGTGACATTGCTCCCTACCCAAACCCCACCGTTCGTGCCCGCGACCACCGACTGATGAATCCGTTTCTGATTGTAGCGGCGGCGCTCGCAGTTGGCATTGGCGTAGCGCACTCCTGGCTCGGCGAGCGCTATCTGCTCAAGCGACTTTTGCGGCGGTCGAATCTGCCGCACATCCTGGGGAGCGACGTCTTTACGAAGCGCACGTTGCGGCTCGCGTGGCATCTCACGACGGTGGCGTGGTGGGGGCTCGCGGCGGTACTCGCGCTGGTGGCGGCGCCCCCGACATTCAACATCGGGATGGATCACGCCCTCGTCATCGTTGCGCTGACCTTTCTCGCGACCGCGGTCGTGACGCTGGTCACGTCACGCGGTCGCCACCTTGCCTGGCTTGTGTTTCTGCTCATCGCGATCACGACGTGGCTCGGCATCGGGTAGCCGAAAACGGCGGGCACAGGATTCGAAACTCGTAAGCATTGCATGCCCGGCTGTTTTCAACTTGGGTCGGACACGTGGCGCTCGCACTCGCTTTCCCTGGCCGGATCGAATGGGGTGGTCCAAGGCTCAGCGGTTTCTTCCGCCAGCCGGCCAAGCGTGGCCGTGCCGGACCTTGACTCAAATTGGGCCGTCACACATCGTGCTGCCGCGGCTCGCTCACGCCCTGCGAGCCGGTAACCTTCCAAAGGCATGGGATCTGATATGAGACGCCTGCTCGTAACACTGACGCCTGTGCTCGTGCTGGCTGCGTGCGACAACGACCGGCCGACCCCTGTCTCACCCGACCGGCCGCAGGTCTCGGCCTCGGCCTCTGCCTCTGCCAGACTGGCGATGCCGGGCGAGTACATAGTGATGCTCGACCCGTCCACAACGAACGTACGCGGTCGCGCTCTGGCGTTGGTCTCTTCGCCTGCTGCTCTCGACCACGTTTACTCGCACGCCATCAAGGGCTTCTCGGCGCGGCTGTCTCCAGCGCAAGCGGACGCGTTGAGGCGGGTACCCGGTGTACAGCTGGTCGAGGAGAATCAGGTCATGCAGGCGATCGCCGTGCAGATGGGTGCCACGTGGGGCATCGACCGGGTCGACCAACTTGACCTGCCGCTCAGCACTACCTACGTCTACAACGCCACGGGCGCCGGTGTGAATGCCTACATCATCGACACCGGTATTCGCACGACGCATTCCGAGTTTGGCGTGCCGAGCCGCGCGACCAAGTCGGCTGCCGCGGATTTCATCGGCGGTGGGCAGAATGGCAATGACTGCAACGG